>JBAXDW010000191.1:0-3433 GCA_037140755.1 Methanobacteriota archaeon | reverse complement strand
ATACTGGGAATCCTTGTATTTATTATGATTCTCAGCGTCGCTAGCATCAGAATTGCCGCCTATGCATAGAGAGGTGCCGCAGAACTGACGCAAAGTTTTGGCTAATACTTCCATCAATCTGCGCTTATATGGGCTCAATCTAACTATGAAAATAAAAACAGAACGCATCCTAATTGACACGTTGGGCGGCGTCCAAGTAATCGACATAACGAGCCAAGTCCACCAACTTCTTGCACGAAGCAACTTAACAGAAGGATTGGCCACGGTGTTTGTTCCCGGCTCAACCGCTGCTGTGACGACGATCGAATTCGAACCTGGCCTCGTTGCGGATATCACAAAAGCACTCGATCGCATCGCCCCAAGAGATGGCCACTATGAACACGACCAGAGATGGCACGATGGCAACGGACATTCACACGTAAGAGCATCGTTTTTAAAACCGAGCGTAACAATTCCATTCTCAAACAAGGCCTTAATGCTTGGCACGTGGCAGCAGCTTGTGTTCATCGAACTTGACGTCCGACCACGCAACCGTACCATCGTTGTTCAGCTCATCGGCGACTAAGCACGCTTAAGTCGAATATGAGCTGAGCTGCTCTTTCTATAGCTTCTGCCACGATGAATGCTTGCTCAAGGCTGGCCCCGACAGCAATCAATCCATGATTCTGCAGAAGGGCCCCTTTGCGCCCCCGAATTCCGTGCGATACGGCGTAGCCTAACTTGGAAGTACCCGGTTCTGCATAAGGAATTAACGGCACGCGACCTAAGAGGTGGGTTCCTTCAACGTCAGGTGATTCTAGGTCGCCTCCCAAGCAGGATAATGCCGTAGCGAAGCGCGAATGAGCGTGCACAATTGCTGCAGATTCCAGCGCGTTATAGATCGCAAGATGTGTCGGTAGCTCGCTCGAAGGAGGTTTTCCTTCAAGATGTTCACCTGTCATTGTCACCACGGACACTTCTTCCGGCCGAATTCGATAGCTGGGAACCTTTGTCGGAGATATGAATACGACTTTCCCAGCCCGCGCACTCACGTTGCCGCTTAACGACGACGTGAGACCTTGCTTATACAGTCGGCCCACATAATTCGCGATTTCCTCTTTCAACAATAGCACCCGCGATTTTTGTGAATAAATACAAGAGTCAAACGGTCTTAGCTGTTATGCTTGTCGGAAACGTTTCAGACGATTGATTACTACACGAAATGCCCGAGCCTGAGCAGTTGGACGGTGATCACAATGAGCGTCCCAAGTCCAACCATTTTGGCCACCGATATTGCATAGTTCTGCTTCGAGATGTACCCTGCATAAACGCCTAAGAAAACCAAGGTGATTAAGCTTAACGCGACGGAAGCGATAACCGAACCTGCTCCTAATACCCACGGCGCTAATGGAATTAGACTTGCAAGGAAGCTGGCACCTCCGTGAGTTATGGCATCCTTGACGATTCTTTTCCTGCTTTGAGATGCAACGTATGTGTTGCTCAGTTTTCGCAGAAGCGATTTCTCGGTCCTAACGAGCTTTCCGTGCTCAATTGTACTCTCCGCCAAATAGGACCCTAGGCCGTTAGTTAACGCTAACGCAATCGCTCCTCCGAAACCGGCAGTGACGATAATCGAGTTGTCAGCGCTCACTACAGAGACGCCGACAATTATTCCAAGAGTGGCAAGCAGTCCGTCAATGGATCCGAGGATTACGTAGCGCCCTTCCTCGATATTAAAGCTCATGAAAGTAATGGCATTGAGATAACTCCTCTGCAGAACTTAAAAAAACAAGACAACCGGCTGGAGTTTATCCGCGATCGTGAAGCGTTTCTTCTTCTTCGACGATTTTCTTCCCCGCGATGATCTCGTCAACGCTGTGAACGACCCCCCCCAGATTCTCAATAGTCTGCCGAACTAAATTGTAATCAACGTTGATGCCCTCAACAGTAATTTTCACGTTTTCGGTTTCCTGATCGACCTCATAGAGGCTTACATTCACGCCTTCGACGTCCTGTATATCCCCTATCGCGCTAGCCACCTCGACGTTAGTGGGTTCGTGAGGTTTCAGTACGTCGAGCACCAATCGTTTGATTTGGGACATTTCGCTCCGATCACCGTAGAAAATAATCGGACTTATGCTTTATAATGCTATTTATGATTTGAAATCAGCCTGTTCAATGAATCGCGCCAGTTAGACAGATTATGGCCTCGGCATTGCAGTACGATGGTGCGATCTGCTTGCGTGAATGTAACTACGAGTATACCGTTGACAGTTGACACCGTGTTGATATCGCTCATTCGAACGAGGTATGCACCGGACGAAAAATAAGGCTTCACATAGAAGCACTTTTCGTAAAGCCTCATCATCGCTGGCCTCTTGAAGGTGGTTAGCAAGCGATCTGTTTCCACATCCTTTAGAGCTAGCAGCATAGCTGTCATTGTCGCCAGTAAGGGCTGACGCTTCGCTACTTTTTTGACATTCTTCTTGCTAAAAACCGAGCCGATATAACGCTTGCGCACGATACCTCGAGCTTGCGAGAGGAGCGATACCGCCGTGAAGCTTACCAAGAGCACCGTAAACAGCGCCGTTAAGAGAACAACATATAGCAACCCGGGCATTAATTGAACCATGCGTGTGTTTGGATCCCCATATAGTTTTATAGAATCGTTCGTCTCAAGGTGCGTGCATTCTTAGTTCTTGAACTGTCTGACACAGTTAAAGCTAGAGCTTCTGCAAAGCCATCGCGACAAGGCACAGACTTTTCAGGTCTTCATTTCTTTTGCTTGCGTCCTTCGCGGTTAAGCTTTTCTATTAACCGACTCATTAATCTTCTATGCTCGAGTTGCGGCGCAATTTAGCGCATCTATTGCTCGGCACGTTTTTTGCGTTTTTGGTCGTTTCGCTACCGCACGAGCTAGTCATTGTCGGCAACATGGTACTCATCGGTGGATTATTCGTTTCTTCTTTTCTCTATCAAAGGTACAATATCGCGTTCTTAGCCTGGCTATTTGCTCGCTTTGATAGACCCGGACAATTTACCGCAAAAGGCGCCATTCTTTTTTTTGTAGGGACGCTAATAGCCGTGTTGCTCTTCTCACCCCTATATGCGGCGCTAAGCATTCTCGTGCTTTCTATCGGTGATAGCCTGGCAACGATTACTGGCTATTATGCAGGAAAACATCTGCTGTTCAAGAAGAAGACGGTTGAAGGCACTGCGGCATTCTTCGTTAGTGCGTTAGCTATACTCATTTTTTTTGTTGCGCCGACTAAAGCTTTGCTAGTTGCACTGATCGCGACTGTTACAGAGCTTGCTACGCCAAGCTATGTAGATGATAACCTTACCATCCCGTTTATAACTGGGCTGGTTCTCAGTCTTTAAACCACTTCGTGCTGTGAAGTAAGCGTGGACACTCGTCCGGGATGCTGCAAAAAGTCACTCCAATTCCAGAGAG
>JBAXDW010000190.1:0-3465 GCA_037140755.1 Methanobacteriota archaeon | reverse complement strand
CGAGAGGGATGCCGCGTGCGCACCAGCTCGACAAAGAGATGGCCCAATCACGGGCCATCCTAGATTGGGAAAGGCAATTCCAGCTTGCAGTGGATCCAGAACTGGCTCGGGACAAATTTAACTGCCGTAGTCGAATGACTGATGCTTGCTCTATGTGCGGAGATCTTTGTGCGATAAAAATCGCAAAAGCGGCGTTAAACAACTCCAAGCTATAATTCTAAGCTGCTTAGTAGTACGAACTATCATTTAGTTCCGCTGCTTGCTTGCAAAATTCTAAGCGCGAAGAGTGCGGCATTTTTCCCGTTGTCTATTCCGACCGCCGCCACAGGAACTCCAGCAGGCATTTGCACAACTGAAAGCAGCGCGTCTAGACCGCTGAGCTTACTACTCACAGGCACACCTATTACTGGGGCTGTAGTTTTTGATGCTATGATGCCTGGAAGAGCTGCAGATAAGCCTGCAATAGCAATATAAACCTTAGCATGAACTTCTCGAAGGTATTCATCAAGTCGTTTTGGCTCTCGATGCGCCGAAATGACCTCTAGGTCATACGTAACGCCCGCATCTTTAATTATCTCTATCGCTTTTTCCGCTACGTGCATATCAGAAGTAGAGGCCACTAATATAGCCACATCGGGGTTCTTCATCGCATTTTAGTTGTCCCGCCACTGTAAAACTCTTTCTGAATACGCAGGATATTAGTAAGTGCACTACCGTTGGACTGTGATTGCCGGAGACGAATAGCGGTTCACAAAAAAGACGTTATCGACCTTGCGGGGGGTAAAATTCTATTGCGAGCTTAGCGGACTTAAGGTTTTAGCGCAGATAAACCATTTGTCTGTCAGGAAGGTTTGAGTGACACAAAATATCTAAATAGAGTGTTACGATTAAACAAAGAGGCGGATTGCTGTTTGCACGCACATTGCGACGGAGAAATACACGTATGGACGATACAGCTGAAACTGAATTATTAATGCTTCCTGGACCAGTCCCAGTGGCGCCCCAAGTACTTCGCGCTCTGTCAAAACCGATGATCAATCATCGCGGGCCTGAGTTCAAAAAGCTGTTAGACGAGAGCCGCGAAAAACTCCGCAGCGTTTTTAAAACAGAGAGTGACGTCCTTATACTTAGTGGGTCCGGAACGTGCGCTATGGAAGCGGCAATCGGAAACCTCGGGGTGGATAAAAAATACGTTGCACTCGAAAACGGCAAGTTCGGAGAACGATTGAAAGTACTGACCTCACTTTATGGTAGCTCTGTGGCGGTGGTTGCCGATTGGGGAAAGTCGATCGACATGGACCAAGCTAAACAAGCGCTACAAACTGGAGCAGATGCAGTCACCATCGTCCATAATGAGAGCTCAACGGGTATGACGAACAACGTTAAAGAAATAGGCGCGCTGTGCCGAAAACACGATGCACTACTAATCATGGATGGAGTGTCATCTATCGGCGGCATTGAGGCCCCCATAGATAAATGGGGTGTCGACATAGCGTTCACCGGCTCTCAGAAATGCTTAGGCCTTCCACCGGGCCTTTCAATGATTTCAATAAGCGATCGGGCGTGGGACGTCATCAAAATGGCGCAAAAAAGGCCTTACTACGCTGATCTAATGGCACATATGAAATCTGCCGAGAAGGGACAAACACCTTATACCCCTGCCGTGTCGTTGTTCTTCGCGCTTGAGGAGGCTCTTAAAATGCTTGAGGCTGAGGGGCTTAGCGCTCGCGTCGACAGGTACAGCACATATGCGACATCGATACGCGCAGCAGTTAAAGCAATGGGCCTAGAACTATTTCCACAACTTGGCGCTTCGAGCGCGTATTCAAACACGGTGACGGCAGTCAACATGCCGCCTGGAATAGATTTTTTTACGCTAAAAAAGGAGATGAAACAGCGTGGAATTATTATCGCAGGAGGCCAAGAACGGCTTAAAGGCCAGATCTTCCGGATAGGCAATATGGGCAATTTAAGCAAAGGTGACATACTACAGGTCATAGAGAAACTTGAGCTCGTATTACTTGAAAACGGCGTTGTTGATGAGATGGGAGTAGGAACGCTCGCCGCCGATAACATGCTTAAAGGCGTATGATGTGAAGGTTTGGTACTGGTTATAGGTGTGCTTTGAATGAAAATAGGAATAGCAGACACCACTTTTGCCAGGTACGATATGGCTAAGACGGCCATAGACGAACTGCGACGGTGGATATCCGCGTCAATTCAAAGGTATACTGTGCCTGGCATAAAAGACCTCCCAGTCGCGTCAAAGAAGCTCATAGAAGAATCAGGATGCGATATTGTTATGGCTCTGGGCATGCCAGGATCGAAACCGATCGACAAGCAGTGTGCACACGAGGCATCGACAGGCCTCATAAGAGCACAACTTATGACTAATAGGCACATTATCGAGGTATTCGTCTATGAGGATGAAGCTGCAAGCGACAAAGAACTTGCGCGGCTAGCCGATGCTCGAACACGCGAACACGCCCAGAATGTTTGCAGGTTATTGAGCAACAGTTTAGCCCCAGATGCCGGCAAAGGCAAGAGAGAGGGTTTTGCTGACGCAGAACCTGTTGATTTTTAGGATATCAAAGAAGGGGATAACATTATGGATCAAAAAAATGACGAGCAAATACGGCTTGGATTTGTCGTAGCAGAATTTAACCGCGACATCACGTACCAAATGGAAATTCTTGCTAAGGAGCATGCTGCATTCTTAGGCGCTGATGTCGTGAAGACTATTTATGTTCCTGGGGTTTTTGATATGCCCTTAGCAGTCAAGAATCTAGCTTTAGATGATGAAGTCGACGCTGTAGTTACGATCGGCTGTGTAATCGAAGGCGCAACGACGCACGACGAAATTGTAGCGCAGCATGCGACGCGCAAAATTGCGGATTTGGCGTTAGAGCACAACAAGCCTATCACATTGGGAATATCGGGTCCACGAATGTCCCGTTTAGAGGCGCACGAACGGGTAGATTACGCAAAAAGGGCGGTTGAAGCCGCTGTCAAGCTGTTTAAGAGGCTTTGATGAGACAAAATCCAGTCATTTCCGCGAGAGTCCGACACATACCTCAATCCGCTACGATGAAGATTGCGGACATTGCAGCCAATCTTAGACGCGAAGGGCAAGACATCATCAGTTTCAGTCTCGGTGAACCTGACTTTGAGACCCCGGAGAACATAAAAAAAGCCGCAAAAATTGCCCTCGATCGTGGCGAGACACACTACACACAAGGCAGTGGAATTCTGGAACTTCGAGAAGTTATAGCAGAGAAACTGAAAACTGAAAACGGCCTCGACGTAACTTCAAGCGACGTGCTTGTCACTACCGGCGCTAAACAAGCGATATTTGAAGCGATCTGCACGCTCATCGATGAAGGAGACGAGGTTTTGTTGTTCGATCCAGCTTGGGTTTCCTACGGAGCAATTGTGAAATTTGCTGGTGGAAAGCCCGTCCTGGTT
>JBAXDW010000189.1:0-3470 GCA_037140755.1 Methanobacteriota archaeon | reverse complement strand
ATCAGCCTGAGCCAGTGCAGCCGCGTCGTTGATGCCATCACCGACCATCGCCACGACGTTACCACCCTCCATAAAACGGGTTACTTCGGCCGCTTTGCCCTGCGGGAGTACTTCAGCACGCACGCTTTGAATTCCGATCTGCGTGGCAATTGCGCGCGCGGCTGTCTGATTATCGCCCGTAAGCATAGCGGTCTCGATCCCCATGTTCTGAAGTTCGGTAATCACGCTCGATGCCTCGTCTCGCACCGTGTCGGCGAGAGCGAGGCCTCCGACCAACGTGCCATTTACGGCAAGCAACATTACTGTCTTTCCCCTTGCCTCTAGCTCGCGAATCTTAGCTTCCTCTGTGATTTCTACTCCGTACGCATCCATAAGCGCCCGATTGCCAAGCGCCACCTCAGTACTATCCAAAGACGCGATAACCCCCTGCCCAGCGACTGCCCTGAAGTCCTCGGGGTGCTTCAGGGCGATGCCCGTTTCAGCGGCACGCCGCAAAACTGCCTGCGCTAGCGGATGTTCGGAGCCCCACTCGGCACTCGCCGCGAGGCGCAGGACGTCTGCTTCCGACAGCGACGTAAGGCTAAAGACATTGGTCACCTTGAGCGTGCCCTCTGTAAGGGTTCCGGTCTTATCAAATACGATGGTTTTGATATCCTCGCTGCGCTCAAGGTATTCGCCCCCTTTGATGAGAATACCGTTTTCGGCACCAAGACCAGTTCCAACCATCACGGCAGTTGGCGTCGCAAGCCCGAGTGCGCACGGACAAGCGATGACCAGTACAGCGATCGTACGCAGGAGAACGTCATTGAATGTGAGTCCGACGAAAGTCCATGCCGCAAACGTCAGAAGCGCTGCTATAACTACACCTGGAACGAAATAGCTGGCGGCGCGGTCTGCAAAGCGCTGGATGGGCGCTTTTGAGGTTTGCGCCATATCCACAAGTCGAATAATCTGGGCTAGAGTGGTGTCGGCCCCAACCTTCGTAGCTTTTATTTTAAGCAGCCCCTCACTATTGATCGTTGCGCCGATCACTTCGTCTCCCGGCTGCTTATCGACGGGCATAGCTTCACCAGTAAGCAGAGACTCATCAACGGCAGAGTACCCCTCGATGATGATGCCATCAACCGGAATCTTGTCACCCGGCCGAATGAGAACGATATCCCCGACCTGTACCTCGTCAGCTGGTATAGATCGCTCCAGCTCCTCTGTGATCACGGTCGCAAATTCCGGTTTCAGTTGCAGAAGCGTCCGTATTGCTGCAGACGTCCCACCCTTCGCCCGAGCTTCAAGATAGCGGCCGAGAAGCACGAAAGCAAAGATGAAAACCGAGGTATCGAAATAGGTGTCACCTGCGATGAAAAAGGTCGTCGCAGTACTGTACGCATATGCAGCGATCGTACCCAAAGAGATGAGGACGTCCATATTCGCGCCGCGGTGTGCGACTGAGACAATTGCCCTCTTATAGAATCCATAGCCGATGACGACCATGACAGGGGTCGTCACAATAAACTGGAACACGGGATCCATGAATAACATCGGGACAACACCGACGTATGGAGCAAGCATGCCGAGCAGGAGGGGTATTCCGAATGCTATCGTGAAAAGGAACTGATTTCGATAATGTGCGATCTCTCGTTTTCGAGACGCCTGCTCCCGGTCGAGTCGCGCTGTTTCCATCCCAGCTGGCGGCACTTCAGCGACGTCATAACCCGTGTTTCGTATCGTTCGTATCAACGTATCGACCGTAACGATGGATGGATCGTAGTCGACGACTGCCTTAGCAGTCACTGGGTTGATACTTTGATCGATAACGCCTGGCACTTCTTTCAAGGCATTTTCGATCGCCGTAACACACGAGACGCAGACGATGCCTACGACTTCAAGTTCAACCCTTTCCAAATCGACGTCGTAGCCCACACCGCGTATCGCTTGCACGAGTTGTTGGGGGGCGATAGTATCAGGATCATAGGTTATCGTGGCTTGTCCTAGCGCGAAGTTGACGGTTGCACCCTCAACCCCCCGCTGATCTGAGAGTTGCTTCTCAATCGCGAGTGCGCACATCGTGCACGTCATGCCAAGTATTTTGAAGGTAACAGTAGTTTCGCGCATTTCCCTCCTGACGTGTTCTACCTTACTCGTATAATCTAAAGTCCCTTTTAAGTTTCTTTCCACGTGCCGGTTCATCTGCTTTAGTAAGCAAACGCAATGGAAAACGCTGGGTCGTCGACAAGAGACACCGTCGGTTGCTGATTACGACGCCGCAAAACGCGACGTGGCTACCGGATTTTTGTCCTGTCCTTGATCGTGGTCTGAAATTTGACCGCGCCGCGCGGCTCATTGGGAGATAGCCGCCCTTAATCATGCTTGTGCGAGATTGCTAAGAGCGCCTGCCATGATGATGGCATCACCGAACGCAGCTCCTGACCGAGAAGTATCAACGAACGTATAGGGGATTCCAAAAAAAGGTGCGCCGTGTCCTTTTCCGCCTCCGAGAAAGATGAGGGTCCGAAAAATTAAGTTACCGGTGACCCCGTCTGGGGCTACGAGTATGTTCGATGATTTTACCGCGTCTTCAATGAGTATGTTGTAGTTCGTCGCATCAATACCAACGTTGCACAGCCGTTTGGTCAGCGCTTCTGCGCTCGCAAGCGTCAGATCAACGGCCTCCGTCCTGCCTTTATCCTCAGATCTACCGCCGGACAAAACACCGACTTTCGGAGCCACATTGAGCGCGCTGAGGAGCTTCGCTGTTTTCATAACGAGATTGGCACGTCCGCTCATCGACGTGCCTTCATCGATGCCGACGGGAAGCAAAAAGAATTGTCGAGCGTCAGAACTCGAGAGCAGTGCCGAGCGGCACATCTGGTGGGCGCCTGTCTGCTGTTTAAGCTGTTGCAGCGTCTTTCGCGCACTGATCGTACCTCTGACTGCTGCATCAATCGTACCATCGACAAGCATTTCGACGAGTTTTTGCTCAGGCTCCGACGTCAGTACGACGTCTTCTCCCGCCCCTCGAACGTTGCCGACGAGCACAACATCAGAAAATCGCCGCGCTCTCGCAACCGCGCGCTCCAAGTGTGGGTTAGCCTGTCCCACCCCTATGCCAACTCGGCTCTTCGATCGCGCAGCGAGTCGCTCAAGCCCCCTTACTATATCGTGCCCCATCGTAACGCCGCGACAATAAGTTCTTTCAGTACTGTCTGAACGCCAATAGACCGATAAATCCTTTTTCATTGTTCTGCTGAGCGCAGCGAGGCGGCGAACCGCGGAACAACACGTATATAATGTAAGGCATAAATCTCGGCTAAATCCGACCGAGGTGATGGAATGCGTATCGATGAAATCAATAAGAAAATCTTGTACCTGCTCCAAAAAGATGCGCGTATGACTTATAAGGACATTGCCAGAGCGCTAAGCAGATCGGAATCGACAATACATGATCGGATCTCCATCATGGAAGACGAAGGTGT
>JBAXDW010000188.1:0-3481 GCA_037140755.1 Methanobacteriota archaeon | reverse complement strand
CCCCCGAAACACGATCTCTTCTGCGATGGGGGCGATGATGACCCCAGATAAGAAGACGATGGGCAAAAGCCCCGGAACGGTGGCAGTTTGTGACAATGCCTCCTGCGTCGGGTCGACGCCGAACTGCTGTTGGATGGGGTAGCCGACGATGGCCGCGACGATAAAGGCAAGAACAAATCCCACAACGCCATAGAGGAGCGCTTTTGGCAGTTTCTTCGTGGTGAATCCAAGTGAAGAGAGCTTCTCCTTGTAGAAACCGAGGACGACTGCTACGATGAGCGCAATGGAAACGATATTCGCGACGTTTAGCAACCAGAAGGTCCCTGCAGTAATAATTCCAGAGGCCGTGTCGAGCGCTTCACGAGACGACATTATCCCCGCACGGATGAAGAACGGCGTTAAGAACAGCGACACGCTGAACTGGCCTACCAGATACAGCAAAATGCCCAGGACGATTGACCATTTCTTCCGTGGTGGTGAGCTCGGTCTATACACATCGTACGGGCTCGTCGGATGGAACTCATCCCAATCGATGGCGGATACACGCGTTTCGTTTTCGTAATCTGTGGGCATCGTGCTCCTTTCGTAGTTAACGTGGCTGTCTGATTAAATACCCTTGCCCCACGCGCGGCACGGCGCTCCTCGACGTGCGAAAGCAGCGCATAATACGACTAAATCGACTGACGGTATCTTTATGAGCTCGAGCGTACATACATGTATATACAGACGATAAGGTGATTAGTTCATATGAGGGGTAAGTGGGGCAGCGATATAGGACTTTCAGTCCGTATGCTGCTGACGATGATTTTGCTTGGGCTCGTTTACGTCGTGTTCATTGGAATCATCTTGCTCTACGTGCGAAACATCGCGTTTGTAGCCATCTTTGTTGCACTGTTTCTTGGGGCGCAGTATTATTTCTCAGACCGGATTGTGCTCGCTGCAAGCGGCGCCCACATAGTCAGTGAGGACGAGGCCCCCCAGCTTCACAGCGCGATTGAACGCCTGTGCGCGATGGCGGACCTACCTAAGCCGAAGGTGGCCATAGCAAACAGCGCCGTTCCGAACGCCTTCGCGACGGGCCGTAATCAAAAGCACGCCGTGGTAGCGGTGACGAGTTCACTCCTCCAACGACTCGAAGAGCCTGAAATAGAGGCTGTGCTGGCGCACGAGCTGTCACACGTCAAGAATAGGGATATGTTGGTTATGACGGTCGCCAGCTTTGTCACGACGATTGCGGGATTCCTCATGCGCTACTGGTTCTTTATTGGCGCAGGTGGTGACCGGAGGGACAACAACGTCGTCCTCTTCTTTATCGCACTCGCCGCGATATGGATCATTAGCTTCCTAATCACGCGGGCGCTCTCACGCTACCGCGAGTACGCAGCCGACCGGGGCTCCGCCATCATAACGGCTCACCCGGCGAACCTCGCCAGTGCGCTCCTAAAAATCAGCGGCTACGTCGAACGCGTTCCAACTGAGGATATCCGAAAAGTTGAGGGAATCAGCCAATTTTTCATTATACCGGCAATATCGAAAGGCTCCGCACTAAGTCTTTTGTCGACCCATCCGCCCATTGAAAAGCGGATTGAGCGACTGCGGCAGATGGAGGCGCAGCTTGCGGGACAGAGCGCCTAACGGCGAGTGAGCTTCAGTCGTGAAGCGTGTTACTGCTTCCTGAGTTCGACTATCTCTAGGATCTCTGCCATATCACGGATCTCAAAATCGGGGCGTACGTCAGGCGTCGGAGTGCGCTGTCTTTTGTTGTACCATATAGCCGTCAGCCCTGCTTTTTTTGCTCCGCAAACATCGGATTTGATCGTATCTCCGACGAAGGTAGTCTTTTCACGCACTGTGCCCATTTTCTGGAGGGTCTCGTTGAATATTCGCGGATGCGGTTTGTAGACTTCGACCTCTTCGGAGGTGACGACCACGTCAAAAAGGTCAGAGACGCCGTTGAGATGGGCCGAAAGCTCCGCGGTGTCTCCGTTTGAAACCATTCCGAGCCGGTATCCGTTTGCATAGAGTGTATCGAGCGTCTTTTTGACGTTCGGAAGAATCGTAACCGCTTCGTCGAGCATTTTTTTGTAGGTATGGTTTAGCTTCTCAATGTAAGCGTCCGGCACCTGTATCCCGTAACGGTGAAAGACGTTTCTTGTGCTAATTCCATAGAGATCGCGCATATTTCTAAACTCGCCACAGTAAGCGATCACATCGTTAAATGCAAATTCAAACTCTTCGTTCCAGTACGCGTTGAACTCGTCGACTGATGTGTTGATGCCGAACAGCGTTTTTGACTGCTGGACGACGTGTTGAGTTATGTCGCGGTGGTACGTGCCGATGTCGAGCACGGTGCCATAAGCGTCAAAGAGAATGGCCTCTGCCTCTGTCATCAGCTAACGGTTTGCTTACAAAAGTAAATACCTATTTGTAAGGCGAAACATGTCAGGCCTCCGCTCTTTTTTAGCAGCTACCTGAAAGCCTGTATGCTCGCGTGTGCAGACTTGTGCAGTTCCAGACGTCCTCACGCCACGAAAGGGACGAAGAATATCCCAGTCGCAACGCGACATCCTACACGCTAAGACGTCGAGGGCGTGAGAGTCGTAGAAAAAGAACGCGTCTGAATGTAGTGGCACATGCGCCATAGCATTAACGTTTGACTCCTACTAATAGAACTGCAATTCTGTTTCCAATCCATAGAAGTAGAGAAATAGTTGATCTACGGCGGCAGATAAACATGAGCGTCGCTAATGTGGTACACGGCGAGGATGCAAAGAAACTGGGCCCCTTAGATCTTTGAAAACTCTTTCACCTTGTGAACTTAACTCGAAGCGCTGCGGCAAGACACTCGTTTGAAGGGGCAATTGCTTAAGTCCTGCACGAGCCCTGAGTGAGTCGTATACGCAGGCTTGCTTACTCCTATCTACTTAGTCTTACTGCGTCTTTTGCGTTAGCCCGCAGGCCAATGAGAAGTTTGGAAAATAAGAATTGAAAAATGAAAAAGGGGTGAAAAACGGCCGGATCGCGCATCCAAGCCGTTTATTGGCCCAGAAAAGATGACGGACCCAAGGCTTTTTTCGACCGAGGCAGGCCAGCATCTTTGGACACACAGCCACAACCGAGTTGTGACTAATATTTGTTCGGCGTGCGGACGTTTAAGTGTGTCGCAAGGAGAGTGTAGAGAGTATAGCCATTTGCGCAAGGGCTTTGTAAGCCGGCATTTTGGGGTAATGCGCCGCACAGCCGTATTATCTAGCTTGGAAAAACGCCGCTCGGGAGGTCTATATAGTATATGAAGCATGCGTTGACGTACCTCGTCGGCCACTATTGATTTTGGAGGTGAGAGGAGAAGATGCAAGCGAAAGAAAAACTAGAGAAACCCCTCAAGTGGTTTGTCCTGCCGAACGAATCGTTTAAGTGGGATTTCATCCTAGAGAAGTACGTTGTTGAGGATTCTCAGCAGGAAGTTGCTGGCGAAAGCGCA
>JBAXDW010000187.1:0-3492 GCA_037140755.1 Methanobacteriota archaeon | reverse complement strand
TGAAACTCACTCGAAGCATCGTTATTTTTCTCCTGACTAATATTGGCGAACTGCTTCACCAAGGGGTCATTTTCCAATTCGGCCAACTTTTCTTTCAGTTTGATATCAAGAGTCAACCAATCTTCACCAATCTTGTCAGCATACCGGCGGTTACCGTCTTGTATTATGGCGACGTGTTGCGGCCTGGGAGCCGCTTTTACTTGTCTGACCAAAAGCCGCTCGTAAGCCTTGTATAGTGAATTATGAGCGTTTTGTCTTATCCACGACATGAAGCCCCTAAAACACGATGTCCTCGGTTAATTGGGCAAGTCCCTCTTCTTCGCTTAAAAGCGACCGAACGACGTCTTTATATGAGTCTTTCAAAGAATAGACGTTGTGATTCTTGGTAACGTCTATTCTAAAGATGCCCAATCTAGTATTCATAAGCCCCACCATTGCGGAGACTCCGCGATAACTTACGTCGTGTCCGCAATCCTTCAAATGTTGGTAGACCTCTTCAGTTGTAAAGATATGCTTTTCCAGGAACAATTCGAGCACAGCCCTTCGCACTCCTAGACCGTCTCTTTCAAGATAGTTCTTCAATCGGTCCTCAACGTTTCTGCCGTCCAGCTCGATCACACCCGAGGTGATAATAGATCACCAGCGAAGTATTTACGTTTTCGGTTTTAAGCAATCGTGCAATGGAGTAGTTTCTACAACCATGCCGTCTGGATATGTCTCAACGATGCGTGCTTTCTTTGTTAGCTCTGGCTGATTTTTCACTAGCTGGAGCGCCAATTGCCACGAGGTAAGAAATTCGCCGTTTTCAATAGCATATTCCTCGCTCGAAACGCCAGTGAGGCTAGCAAAACTCGGCGCAGATTCCAAAACTCCGAAAACGAGCGTCCCGTCTTCGGTAACTTCGTCGAATGGCCGAGCTAAACGCTGCGCTTTGCGCTTTAGTCGCTCTCTTAGCTGAACTCTATCTTTTGACGCTGAGGAACAGAAATACGTAGGCAGTTCATCGCTAAAAATCTCTAAGGCAATTTCTCTGCTGCCGAAAGCGGCGTAACCAGATGTGAGCTGAACAAACCCCCTTGCGGTCATCGCGTCATAATTTGTCTCTGAAAACTCAAGTTCATTGAGATTAAGGAATCCACCTACCTCTTTAAGAGCTTCGACAATTGCAGGGACGGGTTTAATTGCTGGAATCTCAATGCCCGCCTGCAAGCCAAGTGCCACGGCATATTCGAGCGCTTCGCAATGACGGGACGACGAGAAGTCATCCCACTCCTCTATCGGCGGGTGAAGCCGAATTTCATCCAACCCGACACTAGCTAGCACGTCGAGAACGAACTCAGAAGGGGCTAGAGAACTATAAAGATGGATATGATGCTCAGGTCCAAATTCTCTTTTGAGGAGCTTGATGTAGTTTTGGACTCGCTCGAATTTCAACAACGGTTCGCCACCCGTTATTCCCGTGCCGAGCGCGTCCATGGACCGCGCTTCTTCCAAAACATCGGCATCGAATCGAACAAGTCGTTCGTTCGCGTATACGGCGTCCTTTCCCTTCCTATGTTCAGACAAAGGGCAATAGTAACAGCCCCTATGACATAGGCCGGTGACAAAAAGTACCATTTTCGCACCAAGCTGACATAATTCGCATCCTTTAGTGTGCACGGTTCCCATGGCGCCTACTCTCTTCAGCGATTTCAGTTTGTCTGCTTCGTTCGTCTATTATTTATTTACCGTTTAACGCGAACGTTACTCTCTTTATGCGATGTGTGCCCTCTTATCACGTAAAAACTTAAGTATAATTGTGTTAAGGGGTTTATAACACCGTTGCGTAAGCCTGATCTAAGAAGAACCAGCTGCGTGGGCGTGGTTGGGGGCTACTATTTGAAAAAAATTCCGATAAACGAATTACTGCGAATCAAAGAAAAAAGCTTCGAAGAGGCGTGGAAATACGGAGGCCAATTGCTTGATGACGGGAGCGCCTACGACTTGCGCCGCGTCACACAACCAGCCTCGCCAGGAACGCTGCATCCGCTCAACAACCTCATTGAGAGAATGCGACAACGACTACTGCAACTAGGCTTCGACGAGATTATTAACGAGACCATTTTTCCGCAAGAGGACGTAATGAAACAGTGGGGGCCCACCGGTTATGCGATACTCGATCGCTGCTATTATCTAGCTGCCCTGCCGAGGCCTGACGTCGGTTTGAGTTCGAAGAAACAAGCAGCGATCAAAAGCTTCGGCATAACCCTGCCTCTTGAAAAAGCAGCCGCGCTCCAGCTTACACTTCATAAACTCAAAACAGGGGAGCTCGAAAGCGATGAATTAATCAGGGAGATCGGAAAAGAGTTGGATGTCGCGGATGACCTCGCAATAGAGGTCTTCGAAAAGGTCTTTTTCGAGTTCAAAGACTTGAAACCACTCCCGTCCAATCTTACCTTGCGATCGCATATGACTGCTGCTTGGTTCGATACGCTCGCCACCATCCAAAAATACTCCCCCGTCCCAGTGAAACTGTTCTCAATTGGCCCGCGCTATAGAAGAGAACAGCGCGAGGATGCAACACACCTTCGGGTGCACAATTCAGCTTCGTGCGTTGTGATGGATGAGGATGTTTCCATTGATCTTGGGAAATGGATAGTGAAGGAGTTCTTACGGCCTTTCGGCTTTGATGATTTTCAATTCAGACAAGTATCCACAGGCACGGACACGTATTATGCCCCTGGAAAGCACTTTGAAGCCTTCGCCTATCATCCCGATCCTGATGAAGTCGCAAAGGAGGATGCTGGATGGCTCGAAGTAGCCGATTTTGGATTGTACAGCCCCCTCACACTAGCCAACTACGGTATCGAATGCCCTGTTGTCAACTGCGGCATTGGAGTCGAGAGGATCGCGATGCTTATACACGGGTACAAAGACATTAGAACTCTTGCGTACCCTCAGTTTTATGGAGAATTCGTTTTGACCGACGATGAACTAGTCAGCCTCATCACGCTAAAGAACACCCCAGCGACGCTGCAAGGAGAAGAGATACAACGTTCAATAGTCGATGTCTGTAAAACTCACGGCGCCGATGCGAGCCCTGTTGAGTTTTTAGCCTGGGAAGGGGAGCTGTTGGAGACGCTCGTACGCGTTACTGTGATAGAGCCTGAAGAAAATACAAAACTTTGCGGACCAGCGTTCCTCAACGAGATTTTTGTTAAAGATGGAAACGTTATAGGAGCTGTAAAGCCCGAAGGCGTTTCGACAGGGATTACATACATCGGGTCTTTCGCAGCTGAAGCTGCATATTCTATCGAGCAAGCCGTAAAAGAGGGCAAAAACGAAATCGAAGTACGAGTGCGAATATCTCGATCACCCAACGACATCAACCTGAGAATAGATCCAGTCGCCACACGATATATCACAAGTCGAAACAAGAGAATCGACCTGCGTGGCCCAGTTTTCACAACGATCCGTATGCACGCAGCTTAATTGACCGGCTTAAGTTCTTAA
>JBAXDW010000186.1:0-3548 GCA_037140755.1 Methanobacteriota archaeon | reverse complement strand
TGCAATTACCGGGCACCCGATGCCGGGAGGCCCGTCGACGATAATACACTGGAAACCTTCATCACGTGCAATCTGCTCTGCCGTTTGCCGTACGAGCGTTACAAGCTTGCCTGAATTCTCCTCACCCGGTTCAAGCTTTGCGTGAACGAGGGGCCCATAAGGTGTGTCTGATACAAACAGCTGGCCAGAATGCACGTCCTCCATGTTTATCGCTCCTTGTGGACAAATCAGCGAACAAACCCGACACCCTTCACATGAAAAATAGTCCACCTTACAGTTCTGTATGGCATTGAAACGGCATATGTCCTCACAATCACCGCACCCAACACATTTATCAACGCCAATATGAGCCTTCTGCGAAGCGTCAAATTCACCTGCCGTCTTAATGCGGGCATCCATAATAAGGCTCAAGTCAGCCGCATCGACATCACAATCAGCAAAAACCGCGTTCTTTGCTAGTGACGCAAATGATCCTACGATAGATGTTTTTCCCGTTCCCCCTTTCCCGCTTATAATTGTAAGTGTCTTCACGTCGCCTCAGGTTTTTGTTGCATATCTGCGCGCAAGCGAGTTGCGCATCACCGTGCGAGCTTATTAATGTCTTGGCAGAGTTGAGAGAATCTCTTTTGGTATCCAGAAAGCACACCAACCGCCGGTATACCCTGCGCGTAACGAATCGAAAGCTCTTGGTCATAAGGAAGTCGCATCAACACCGGCAGTCCTTTTTTTGCACAATACGCGTCAACCTTATTATCACCTATGTCTGCCCTATTGACCACAACCCCAGCTCTAATCTCGAGTTTTTGCACTAGTTCCACAGCAAGTGCTAGATCATTTAACCCAAAGGGAGTAGGCTCTGTAACTAGCAGACAAAAATCACTTCCTTCGATCGCTGTTACAACGGGGCAAGAAGTGCCCGGCGGTGCATCCAGAATAACTACTGAATTGTCTGAATTGTCTGATAACTTGCGTTTGAGTGCCCGAATCACAGGCGGCGAAAAAGGTTCTCCTGGGGTTAAGCGCCCGTGAAAGAACGCAATATTGCCCGCAAAGCCTGACTCGAGCGTACCAATTTTATGCTCTGTTCTTCCAATAGCGTTTTGGAGGCAGAAGAGTTCGCATCCGCCACAATCGTGACAAAGCTCAGGGTATAAGAGTACACGCTCTTTGAGGACAACAAGCGCGTTGAATGCACATACCTCAGCGCACTTTCCACAAAATGTGCAAAGAGCCCCGTTTACAGTCGGACACCCTATCATAACAGGTTCTGAGTGGGTGATTTCGGGTTTTAGAAACAAATAAGCGTTAGGCGCTTCAACGTCGCAATCAAAGAATTTAACGTTGTACTCGCGTTGCAACGCTAGGGCTAAGTTGACTGCTACAGTTGTTTTGCCTGTGCCCCCCTTCCCACTCGCAACTGCTATGATCATAGGTTGAGTGAATCTCGACGATTCGAGATTCAGTCATCAGTATAGAATTCGTGAAGGAAATTGCCGTGTTCGCAGGTACTTGCACCCGCGTGCAAAGCTCCTTCAAGATACTGCTCAGCTACCAACTCTGTCGATCCAGCTACGCCAACTATGGCTTGTATGCCTGCCTCTTCAAAAAGCTTCTGTGCTGCAGGTCCCATTCCCCCGGCTATTACCACATCGACGCCCAGTTGATGTAAGTATCCCGGCAGAAAATTAGGTCTATGCCCAGGGTTTGGGATGACCTCAGTTTTTTGTATCTCTTTGTCCTCAATTGTATAAATCGTATATTCAGGACAATGTCCAAAGTGTTGGCATACGGCCCTGTTTTCTGTGGCAATGGCTATTCTCATACTTAATCCCCTTTCTTTAACGACTCAATCACTTCTTGTACGGTTGTGGCCGTCATAATACGTACCTCAACACCAGCACCCTGCAGTACCTGTGCGGCATTAGGACCGATTTGACCAGTTACGACCATCTGTACGTCTTTGTCAACAACGAATTGAGCGCTGCTGATGCCTGCCCCTGAACCTGCCGCAGCTTCATTTGGGTACACTGTATGCTGCTGAGTTTCCGAGTCCCACAAAATAAAAAAGGCACAGCGCCCGAACCGGGGATCTATGGGCGCTGTCAACTCTTTTCCTTGTGCAGTGATTATGATTCTCATCACTGACTCCTATCCAAAGTCGCGTCTGAATTGACCTCTTCGCTTTCGTCGGGTTTGTCGAGCATTAGCGATTCGAGGTAAGCCTTCAAATCGTTCAGCTGTTCTTCCAAAGCTTTTACTTCCATCTCGAGCGTTTTTTGCAGTATAGCATTAACCTCCGCACGAAACGAAGGATCTATATCCGATGTGCGCGCCCATCGCGGCAGACCTGTCTCTAGATACTGCCATCGAAAACCTCTGCCAAATCCTCCAATTCCAGATCCTCGTCGAATTGGCTCAGCTCTGTAAAAGGCTCGCCTTAATGGAGTACCACTTCTGCAGTACCCGCCTCTTCGACCAGTTATGGGGCCGTATCCAACAGGCCCTGTTCCATCTAAACCAGGCATTTCTTGTCACCTCCTAACTTCTTCGCTTTCAGTTCGAACATTTCGATAGCCTCTGCCAAATTCCCCTATTCCAGATCCTCGTCGAATTGGCTCAGCCCCATCGCCTCGCCTCAACGCAAAACTGCCCCTGCAGCGCCCACCTCTTCGACCACTTAGAGGACCATATCCTGAAGGTCCCGTTCCATCAAAACCAGGCATTTTTGTCACCTCTTTACTTCTTCGCTTTAGTTCGCTCATTTTCTACAGCTCCATAAAAACGTAAGACGCTTTGCGCAATCATTTCTGAGCTCTTTGACAAAGATGGCGCGTTCGCACCGTTTTCGCTAATAGGCTGGCCGTTATCACCAGATTCACAGATTGCCGCGTCAAGTGGAATACGACCGATAAACGGAACTCCTAGTTCCTTCGCGGATCGTTCTCCACCGCCGCTCTTAAAAATATCTACTTGCGCCCCACAAGCAGGACACGTATATCCACTCATATTTTCTACAAGCCCTATTATTGGAACCTCCAACTTGTGGGCAAAGTCAATAGACTTGCGCGCACTAACAAGGGCAACTTCTTGCGGCGTCGTCACGATCAATGCGCCATCAGGCTTCAGATCTTGTGCGATCGAAAGAGGCTCATCGCCTGTCCCCGGGGGCAAGTCTACGATAAGAAAGTCAAGGGCACCCCATCTAGTCTCGTTGATGAACTGTCTGATTGCCCCCATCTTCATGCCACCCCGCCAAACTATTGCCCGATCCGATGATGGTACAAGAAAGCCTGTCGATAACACTTTGAGCTTGTCTGAATAAGATACCGGAACTAACTGGTTCTCTTGAACCTCTATGTTTCCAGAAAGCCCCAACAATCGCGGTATGCTAGGGCTTGTCAAATCTGCATCCAAAAGCCCAACAGCATAGCCATTCAGCGAAAGCGACACCGCAAGATTCGCTGATATTGTCGACTTGCCAACGCCACCCTTCCCACTCATTACAATTATACAATGTGTTGCTCGCAAAGCTTCGTTGACTATATCCG
>JBAXDW010000185.1:0-3550 GCA_037140755.1 Methanobacteriota archaeon | reverse complement strand
GACCGTATTGATACCCTCTTTTGGCTTCACGTCAGTGAAGTCTGTACCGCTCTCGTCGTGTGGCAACCCCTCAATCGTCCGAAATAAGCAAAACACGTGTTCGCTAGCATCAGGTACGTTCAGCGCCCCGTGGTAGATCTCTTGCTCAGTCGCTGATCCAAAGAAGTCAAGCCACTCAGCGTCGCTAAGCTGCATTCCCTCTGTCGCACGTTCCAACACCGTACGCAGCTGCCTTTCCACCGGCTCCCACACTGCGTATTCTACGAATGCTCCGGTGCGCGGTTGGAGATAATACACCGGAGGCACTGCGTTGTCATCGCAGAGGTACCATTGCTCCAGGAGCTGTCTGCCTTCTGCGCTCACTCTTTCAAGAACGTCTTCAAAAAGGGTCGCTCTAATCTCATACGGCGCAGGAAGCCACCCGTACCGGTCACCGAGGAGAACGATGAAGTTCGGCTTCAACTCGGTGTGCTGGCACCGCTCGATCTCTTCAGTGCAGATCCGCATCGTCTGTTGATCAAGTGCCGCCTCCTCCCGCACCCCCCACCGGAGGTCGATGGCCTGGAAGCGGCAGCCGTGCTCTTGGCAAAGCTCTCGTAAGCGCGGAAAGACCTCACGCGGCAGGGCGTTCCGCTCTTCTATCAAATCACTGAACGTCGAGCTGACGAAGACACGAAAGGTCTTTGCGGTTTTCACCATGGCTAATCTTGTAGTGTTTGGGTAAAGATGCTATAAAAGGCTGGGTGGCGCCCTGTGGTCCAGGTGCGGTTCAACAAGTATGACGGCGCCGCATCCACCATGCAGAAGTTCCTCGTGCGAACGGACGGCTGTGCCAAGACAGGAACCACTGACAGTAACGACTGGGTGTTGACGTGTGCCGCACAGGGTCAGATCTATCCACAGGTGCTCAACCGGATACAGGAGTTGCAGGTGTTGTAGGGTTGGCCGGTCCGCAGGTGATAGCACGTAATGGGCTTCGTCAGGCACGGTAACAGTGAACGCCAAGCTGAAGCCGACAACCACCACGATGAGCGCCTCGGGTTCGAACACGACCATCGGCCAATCCGTCACTCCTTGTGCTTAAGCAGCTACGTTTGACTAACCGGGGCAATATGAACAACTCAATTATCGAGGGATCTCTGACGTGCCTCAGCGCGAAATGCGAGATGCTTGGGGTGGCGTAAAATCAACCTACGTTCAAACAACTCGCGAAGATCGACGCCATTCTCACAATAAATGAGCTCATCACAATCCGCTGCTTCGAGAGTCGTTTTTTCAAGGACGTGCGTGCCCTCTGAAACTACACCTGAGGTGGTTTCATCGACGACCGCCCGCCAGTGCATTACTACCCGCGCGGGCTGCAGCATCGATTTTTTTCGCCGCGCTTTTTCTTTTGCACAGATCCACGCAACGACGAGAGTGTTAAGTGCGTCTGACTGCTCTGTTAGGTTTTTCCCGGGAAAGAGCTCGAGGTCAGAAGCAGGAAAGTTCTCGTTAATGTACCTGACCTTTACAGATTGCCACGTGGCATTGGGGTCTGTCAGCAGAATGATTGGGTCGAACATCAAGGAGCGTTCGCCGCGAAAGAGGTAGTCGGCTGCGTGTCTGATAACATCGATTCGCTTTTTTGACTGCAGCAGTTTATGACCGCCTGCGTTTCTGATGGCCCACAGCGCGGCTACCTCAGCGATAGCAGCACGATCCCATGATGCCGCTCTGCCCCTTCCACCGCCCCTCCCCTTCTTGTATCGTTTCGGGCGTGGGATCAGACCATCATATGCCCACCGTTTGAGCGTTCCTTGTGGGATATTGACCCCAAGTTTACGCAGTTGCGACTGGAATTGTTTGAGGTTCACATTTGAAAATATACTGCGCGCCTATATATTCCTATCTTATTGGCTCGAGTTTGTTTAATATTATAGCTACTATGACTACTATGACTACTATAACTACTACAGAAGCTTCTATGTGATGCAAAACAAATCCCAACATTAATTTACTATCGCGTCGTATGGAATAGTGTAGGCTTACTGTAATATCACAGAGGTAACCAATCAAAAAAGATAATTGCTAAAGGTATGTGGGGTTTGCCCTCCGATGTCACAAAGCGCAGCCCACACCTACCCTTGAAGCGAGAAGTAGTTAGTTTTTGTAGATTTAAGTGTTTGCAAGAACCCCCGCGTCAAGGTGTGGTGTAAGCCCCACATGCCGGGAGTTGATTGATGTCAAACACAACAAACACAACAATAAAACAGAATTTTTCGGTGCTGCCCGCATACACGGGAGTTATTGAGTATGTGCGGAAGCACCCAGGGGCACAGGCCACCGACGTTGCGGAAGCGACGAACGCGGAGATAAGCACTACGCGGAGAAGATTGCTCAGGCTTCAGGCTGAAGGCGTGTTAAGGGCCGAACGCTACCCAAAAGCGCTTCTATTCTACGCGCTGGAGGGTTAAACGATGCCCGCAGTGAAGAACAGAATCGGCAGCGTAAAGTCGTGCGGAACAGATGCCCTAACCAAAAATGAAGCAGCAACACACGGGAATGTGTTGCTAAAAACAAGTGTATTCCAATGTATACGGAACAGTCTCTAGTTTTCAAACTATTAAACGTTGCTGATTCTGACCGATCAGTCCACGGCGAAAGACGGTCTTTTGTGGCCACTTCTAAGATACTAGAGCCAGAGCCGTCCACGAACAGCCCACAAAGCAACCATCAAGTCAAGCAACTATCAGAATCCGGCGAACCGATTGCCGGAGATGTGGACGCTCGTAGACTAAAACGCTTACGGCGTGCCAATGCGCGCCTTAAAGACTTGGAGCTTGGCGTTTGGGTTGGTTTCCCATGAATACCATAACCCGAAAGAGCATGCTCTTTATAACAAAAAAGCGAGGGCGTAAATGACAGAGAAGTTGCCAGGAGTTTGGGACAACGCGCTCGAGATGGCTGCCCATTGGTTCAAGGTGATCCCACTAAATGGAAAAGACGCGTTCCTATCGGAATGGCCGAAGAAAGGACGATCAAGTTCGGCCGGGATCAAGGAATGGGCGAAAACATTCCCAGCGAAGAATTACGGCGTCATTTGTGACGGCTTTTTTGTGCTGGAAATCGACTTAGATGGCAATGACTTCGTCGCCGAAGTTGACCGTTTGAAAGACATCTTAGGCCCCTTTACCCATGGTTTTACGGTCAAGACAGGTCGTGCAGGAGGGGGCTATCATATCTACTGTCGGTCGAACGGCCGGGAAATCCCCAAGCAGGACTTGACCGAACTGACACAGGCGCGGGGAGTTGGCCACTATGTCGTGGGTCCAGGATCGATACATCCGAACACCGGAGCGGTCTATACTATCGAGACATCATATCAAGGTAAACCGACGAATGACCCATCGAAGCTGACTGAGCTCAGCGACGAGACACTTGATAGACTTGCCAAAAAGCGGGACGTGTCACCATCGACAGAGTCTAGAACAGAGCGGGTCTTTGTGTTTGGTGCTGGCGACGTGTTGGAACTGGAGCATCCGGCATGCATCCGGCGGCTCATGCTAAA
>JBAXDW010000184.1:0-3575 GCA_037140755.1 Methanobacteriota archaeon | reverse complement strand
ACGCTCGAAGATGTCATTGAGACATTGCGGTCTGGCGCAGACAAGATAGCGATCAACACTGCTGTCGTCAAGAACCCACAGTTCATAACGCATGCAGCGGAGACGGTTGGTTCGCAATGCATTGTTTTGGCAATAGATTGCCGGCGCAACACAAACGTCGAAAAAGGACAGCACATCGTGCCCCTAGAAGACGGTACCCCTGCGTGGTACGAGGTAGTGATCTACGGGGGAAGAACCCCAACCGGCATCGATGCGATTGAGTGGTCGATACAGGGTGAACGGCTGGGCGCAGGCGAAATCATGCTTACGAGCATGAACAGAGACGGCACAAAAGACGGGTATGACATTCCTATCACGAAAGCAATATCAGAGGCCATTGACCTTCCGATAATTGCCTCCGGCGGTGCCGGGACGGCTGAGCATATCTATGATGGTTTTGTCTATGGCAAAGCAGACGCATGTCTCGCAGCAAGCATTTTTCATTTCAAAGAGATCACAATAGCTTCTTTGAAACGGTATTTGCAGGCGCGCGGCATTCACGTGCGCGTTTAAACGCCGTGACTATACATTGTTAAGCTTAATGATGTCTTAGTTCGTCGTTACCACTTTTCACCTTTCAGGTAGCGCTGCCCCAACGCGGCGTAGCTTTTTGCATTTGCCTCTATTGACCGAAGCTGCTCAGAGGTCACCTGCTTAGAAACTTTTCCCGGAACGCCTAAGACAAGGCTACGTCCTGGTATTTCGATGCCTTCTGTCACTACAGCACCTGCACCGATAATGGAGCCGTCCCCCACATTTGCGCCGTCCAGCACGATTGCACCGATTCCAATCAAAACGGTGTCCCCGATCTGTGCTCCGTGGACGATTGACCCGTGTCCTATCGTAACCTGGTCTCCGATCCTGGCCTCAACCCCTTCACTTACGTGGATGATCGCGTTGTCCTGCACGCTTGTATTTCGACCGATTTGGATTGTGGCCATGTCACCCCTTATAACTGCGCCGAACCAGACATTTGAACCTGGTGCGATTCTTACATCTCCTATCACAGTCGCAGTCGGCGCAATGAACACGCCTTCAAAGTTGCTTCTCATCAGCCCCCTCTCCGTTCTTTGGTACCAGTGATGACATGTCTTAACGTTCAAAAAGGCAACTAGTACATAGTACCATATATTAAATACCTGCTAACTATGACCGAGGAGTTATGGCTTTCGTCGCGATCGGTGGGACATTTGACGTGCTTCACGACGGCCATAAAGCGCTCCTGAAAAAGGCCTATACGCTAGGCGACGTAATTATTGGGCTTGTTTCAGATGAGATGGCAAGAAAAAAAGCCCACGTGGTCAACACGTACCACACCCGCAAAAAATCGATAACCGTATACTTAAAGGCGCTAACTGGGACTGATCCGCTGATCGTGGCGCTTAATGATCCTTACGGCCCAACTCTAGAAAAGAGGTTCGACTACATCGTTGTCTCGCCTGAAACCCTTCCTGTAGCAAAAGAAATTAACGCACTTAGATCGCAGCGCGGACTCCTACCGATAAAGGTCGTATGTGTCAATTTTGTACTCGCGCAAGACGGGAAACCGATATCCTCGACCCGAATTCACAATCGTGAAATTGACGTGCACGGGGTGCTTCTGTGAAGGTTGCAGTCGGTTCTCACAACCCGCTGAAGAGATAGGCGGTTCATAACACGTTCACGAGGGTTTTTAGAGAGATCGAAGTTGTTATGCACCGCGTCGATTTAGGTGTACCGTCGCAGCCGAAAGGTTATGATGAGTGACGGACGCCCGCCAGCGAGCAGAACGCTCTCGTGCCTCTATTTCAGGCGCCCACTTTGGCGTTGGTATTGAATCCGGCCTGTTTGACGTTTTTGGCGTCGAACTCGACGTGCTGGTCTGCTCGATCTTCGATGGAACGCGGCACACGATCGGTAATTCTCCAGGGTTCACCTATGCGGCCAGAGTGCTCGACCAAATTGCAGCAGGAAGAGAAGTCGGCCACATAATGGAAGAGCTTCCCGAGATAAAACGAATAGGACAGAAGACAGGCGCAGTCGGCTATCCCTCGAATGACCTAGTCGAGAGGACGCACTTCACTGTGCTCTGCGTGATCATGGCACTAATCCCGAGAATGAACAGCGAGCTCTATAGCTTAGCAAACTAATGGACTATCCTAGTTCCAACTCTTTTGCCTGCTATAACATCAAGCAAGATTTGAGGCTCACGCCCGTCGATGACGACCGCTGATATCCTAGAGCGTTCGATAATCTTCGCTGCAAGCGGGTCGATTACGGATTTTGACCCGGCCTTCATCTCATCAGACATGACGATCTTGACAAGCTCGCCAGTTGTGACTTCATCCAGTTTCACAGCATTCTTGTTACGGTATGGATCGGCAGTATAGACGCCATCAACAGACGTTGCTATGACTAGAAGATCGGTCTGGACGTATTCAGAGAGTATTGCTGATACTGCATCGGTTGTCTGTCCGGGAGCTACACCCCCCATCACAACAACTTTGTGTGAGGACATTGCCGTTTCAGCTTCTCGGTAGTCGTGCGGGATGTCTTGAAATGCCGCGCTCGATAATGCCGATATTAACAGCCGGGCATTGACGCGCGAAAGGGCAATGCCGACAAGGTCACATACCGCTTCGCTCGCGCCCAGAGAGCGGGCAGCTTTTATGTAATCCCGGGCCGCCTTGCCCCCTCCGGTCACGACGAGTACGGTGTTTTCCTTTGCAAGCTCCTTGATTACGGTAGCATACTCTAAGAACTTTTCCTGAGAGAGCGTTGGAGCTATGACAGACCCGCCGACAGAAATTACAACTTTCATTAGCGTATCATTACTAAAAAAGGGGTATAAGTTAGTTCCCTTCTGCTGCGAAGAGTCCCCCCGTATTGTTTTCAAAGTCGAAATTCAAGAGGTCTAGAGCGCCGTTTGTCCTACAAAAGACTGACGATAGCCACTTCTTCACGGTCTGACCCGCTCCGCATTCGCATCTCCTCATCGACCGATGTTTACTACCTTGATGCAGCGCTAGCGCGACAAGCGACGTATGACCTGTACCGCTTGAAGAGTACTGTTTTTTGTATCAACAGAACAGATCAATGGACGACTCTGTTAGTAGCTATAACGCTCTTCGAGCCATGGATCGCCCCGGTTGTGATAGCCGTGTGACTCCCAGAAACCGCGTCTTTCTTCCGCCATAAACTCGACGCCGGTCACCCATTTAGCGCTCTTCCAGAAGTAGAGGCGCGGAACGACAAGACGTACGGGATAACCGTGTCCGGGGGTTAGTGTCTCTCCATTGTGCTTACGGGCAAAAAGCACGTCAGGCTGGAGAAAATCATTCAATGATAGGTTGGTCGTAAAGCCTTTTTCGGCGTGAATCAAGACAAACTTGGCTTCAGGGAGTATTTTTACCACATCTTTGATGCCCTGTGTGTTTACCCCGCCCCAGTAGTTGTTGAGCTTTGACCACCCGGTAACGCAATGAATGTCAGAAAATACGCTCTGTTGGGGAAGCGACGTGAATTGCTCGAAGTTCACCGTCCGCTCTTTTTCAACT
>JBAXDW010000183.1:0-3604 GCA_037140755.1 Methanobacteriota archaeon | reverse complement strand
TACTTACAAAGCCGCTGGCCCTCACGTTGTCTTTGACGGCGCTTTGCATCTTCAGCGTAGTCTCAAGCTTGCCACTGTATATAGTAAGCGACGTCATTATAATTGTAACGTTGGCTGAGGTTCTCGCCGTTTTGTTTGAGTCATACGGTGGCTTGACAAGCAGCTTGATATTCGTGTTGTCAGGTGGCTTTTTTGGTTTTCTGGTCGGGGGGGCGGCTGCTACCTTTACAAACTTTAGCACATCTGCCGATTTTTTGCTTTTCGTTGCTATGATTGGGGCGCTCGTGGGTGCGCTTTTGAGGAATATTTTGCACGATATAGAAGAGAACGTGGTCGCGCCGCTCGGCATCGGTTTTGCTATCTGGCTATTCAATGGTTTCGACTACTCAGTTCCGGTTTTGCGACTCCTTTTGACGCTTATATTCATGATCGTGCTGGGCTATGCCCTAGGGAGAGTTAAACTGGCAGACATTTCAGGCGTCCTCAGTGGTATCTTAATGGGCCTCTTAATAGTCTCATTTACGGACTTTCGGTGGTTTGTGCTTATCCTCTCGTTTTTCGTTATTGGAGGGATCTTTACAAAATACAAATACGAATATAAACGTGCCATCGGTATTGCGCAAGAAGGGGGCGGCGCGAGGGGATATCGGAATGTCTTCGGCAATGGACTTGTGGCGCTCGTTTGCGCAGTCGCTTTTGGGATCACAGGCAACTCACTGCTAGTCATTGCGTACATTGGTGCAGTAGCGACAGCCACCGGCGATACCCTAGCGAGTGAGATCGGACAGACCCACAAGAAGCTGCCTCGATTAATCACCGATCTAAAGTACGTACCGCACGGCACCGACGGAGGAATAACCACGCTGGGAGAGTACTCCGCCTTAGCAGGAGCTGCAGCGATAGCGATCATAGCTGTTTTGTTTGGAGTCGGAGCGCTCAATACGGTAGTTCCTGTCATCCTTGGCGGCTTTTTCGGAGCTAACATTGACAGCGTTCTGGGGGCGGTATTGGAGCAACGGCATTATTTAACGAACAGCTCTGTAAACTTTCTCGCAACTGCCGCTGGTGCCATAGCCGCCGTCATAATTTTTCTACTGCTTCTGTGAGATTGAAAAGTCCTACTTGCTTACGCTACGCAATCTGGAGCATCTTTGTCGTGCACATGTAACCGCCACTCATTAAATGGTTCACCTTAAGGTCACTTGTTCGCTCAAGAGTCGAAGAACGATTGCTTCTCGCAGGCTGCTTAAGCAGTCAAATGGTGAGCCCTCCAATCTAAAGATAAGCGAAAACGTAACACCTAGTTCATCAGTTTTTGACATAATTACTTCGACTGTGTCTTGCTCAACTGCGGTGGCCTTCTGGCCTTCCTGTCGAATAATCTGTTTTGCTAGGCGCAAGTCCGAGTCGTACGAAACGCGGACATCTATGCGGCCTGCTATGTTGCTATCTGAGTGGTTAAACACTACTTCGCTTGTTATCGCTGAATTCGGAATGATCATATGAGAGTCGAGAATGCGAATGACGGTATGTCTGAAGGTGATATCCTCTACAAACCCGGATTCACCGCGTACGGTAATAAAATCACCCACTCCAAAGGGCTTGAATACGACAATTGCGATGCCAGCAATGATATTTGAAATGGTGCTCTGGGCTGCAATACCGACAATGATACTGATAATGCTGACGCTAGCAAAGATGGCGACGGACAGCGACTGTAGCTGCGGCGTCGAATAGATGATGATGATGACGCCGGTTATGTAGACTGCAGCAACAACAAGCCGCCGAAGCACGAGGTACTTGGTTGCGCTGACTCTGAGCCGCATCGAGGCTTGTCGCAAGTATCGTTCGAGCAAAGTCTCAATAATCTGTGCTGCGATGATAGTGACTGCTGAGAAGAGCAATATTCTCAGTGCGATGCCTGCTGGCGAGTTCAAATCGTATAGGTCATTTGGTAGTGCCATTTGCTTGCGAAAGTACTTACGGAGTTGGACTATTGCTCTGGATAGTAGTATTCTCCGTCTTCGCGTTGTTTCCGGTCCAGCTTGGAACCCATTTTATTTACTCGCGGCCGGTGGGTGGTTCCATCTCGCCGGAAAGTGATTCCAATGTGTTTTAAAAAGCGATTCATCCCGGTGTGCATATCAAAAGGCCCTTCAGCCTTTCCGTTTACCCCCCGCTTCCCTGTAAAAACCATCAGTCGCTCACTTGCTAGGTCAATCATGTAGATGTCATGATCAACGAGAAGCGTCCCTGCCTTCTTATTCTCGGTAAAGCGCCTAATAAGACTAGTTGCTAAGGCCCTTTGTTCTACATCAAGGTGTGCGCTCGGCTCATCAAGCATAAAAAGGTCTGCGTTACGGCTAAGGCAGGCAGCAATGGCTACCCGTTGGAGTTCGCCGCCGCTCAATTTCTCGAGTGACCGGTCTAATATACGTTCAAGTTGCAGCGGTTTAAGGATCTCAGTTCGATAGTAGCTTGAATTGAAAGAGTCCGTAATCGATTCCAGGAGTGAGCTGACGCTTTCACCTAAATTGTCGTTTCCTGTTACGTACTGCGGCTTATAAGAAGTCTTAACCTTCACGTCGACGCTTCCAGCGTCTGGTTCAATAATTCCAGCGAGCAACTTGACGAAAGTTGTTTTCCCCGTGCCGTTAGCGCCCATAATACCAATAACACCTTTCGTAAGCTCCCCTCCGGTCGCTTCGAACTTAAACGAATTGTAGCTCTTCTCTAGGTGTCCTACGTGCGCTAAGATACGCGTATCCGTATCTAGGCGCGGCGCATGGAGCTCAAATTTGATCGCATCGGCCCTAATTCGAACATTCTCGTCTCGAAGATATCCTGCGAGATACTCGTTTATTCCAACTCTTACTCCTTTTGGATTGGTAATCACGCCGTATGTACCGGGCTCGCCGTAAGCGACATACACCAAATCTGCGAGCAAATCAAGTATAGCGAGATCGTGCTCGACGACGAGGACTGGCTTTCGCTTTGCGAGCTCTCTAATTATTCGCGAAACGTTAATACGTTGATAAATATCGAGATAAGGTGTAAGTTCATCGAAAAAGTAGAAATCCGCATCTCGAGCAACGGTAGCTGCGATAGCTAGGCGCTGCAATTCACCTCCGCTTAAATGTCTTACCTGCCGCTCTTCGACGTTCTCGAGCTCAAGTTGATCGAACAGTGTGCGACTTATTCCGCGTTCGTCGGCTTTTTCTATGAGGTCGGCGACCTTACCTGCGAATGCGCGGGGTATGAGGTCGACATTCTGTGGTTTGCTAGCGGTTCGGAGGTTGCCGTCATAAACATTTTTTAAATAATCATATACCTCGGTGCCTGAATAGTGCTCAAGGATCTCCTCCTCTCTGACGTCGTCTCGACCAAAATTTGGCTTGATCTCGCCCGTGAGAATATTAGTAATGGTCGTTTTGCCTATACCATTTGGCCCTAAAATGCCCGTGACGCGCCCATCGTGTGGAATGGCGAGTCCGTATAGAGCAAAACCATTAACGCCGTACCGGTGGGTCGGTTGCTCCAGCTCCTCAGGCAAGCTAACTATCGCTATCGCATCGAATGGACATTTTTTAACGCAGATCCCACA
>JBAXDW010000182.1:0-3613 GCA_037140755.1 Methanobacteriota archaeon | reverse complement strand
TGTCGGATTTATATTCGATGGCAACCCTTAGTTTCTCAAGCTCGGTCTCTTTGGTTCCGCTGTCGGCCGACGTTCCGATGTTGGCGTTGACCTTGACCCTTGTGCCTTTGCCTATAGCGCAGTGCTGAGTTATCTTGTGCTTCTTATTCGATGGTATAACGATAGTGCCGTCGGCTACTCCCTGCTGTATGAACTCGGGCGTGACGCCTTCGTCCGCGGCGACGCGCTTCATCTCAAAGGAAATACCACCCTTTTTTGCCAACTCTAATTGTGTCATATCGCACCCCTTAATAAAACGAAAAACCAGGAGCCTCGGTGTTCGGTTCCAGACTCCTGGTCTATACGGTCCCGCTTCCCTACGCTCGCATTACCGAGATCAGGTTCCAGGGGTTGTCCTTCTGTGTTCTCAAGTAAGTCATGGAAGGACTCTCAGCCTTATGGCTCCCCCGCGGAGAAATCAATGGTAATTACTTTATTATTTTAACATAAACTCTTTATAAGTTAATATATTACGCAGCTTTACCAAAAAAGCCGATCTTGCACTTGTACATTGCAAGTACTGTCTACCTGTTGACTACAGCCATCTGTTGTCCAAACTGATTCGCTACATCCATCTGTAGTCCAGACATCCCTTTCGCAAGTATCATCACGGTAACAGGTGTGTGCGACTGAATGTGTGCCTACTTGTTGTACTGATTTTGTAGGTGGGTCTACGGTTGGTGTAGACCATGACCAGCTTTGGCTACAGCCGTGGCTAAAATGCTGAGAAAACACCTGTGTATTGCCCGCACTAATCCAAAGGGTTTGAGAAGCAGTCATATGTGTGCCGCCAACATAACAGGAGAAATCAACATCAAAATAGCCTCCAACGGAATCTGTATTTCGAATAGTAGTATATATGGTTTTATCACAATCCCAGAAGGCTTCTTCTGCATAGGTATCAAACTTCGTGTAGGTTAAATCTACCGTCTCCGTGTAGGTATAAGGCTCAGGTTCATAGCAAGTATATGCCTCCTGGCAATCATACTCTTCCGTTACATAGCAATCAGAATACTCTGTTAAATAGCAATCATAATATTCCGTTGTTTGGCAAGTAGAAGCTACATTTCTTGTTTTAGGAATGAATCCTATGCCAACCACTACCAATGCTATTACACATCCGATACCGAAAAAAATGAGCCATTTCTTGCCTGCACCCATGCCCTTTTTCGGTACTTTCCCCGTTTCTCCTTCCGGTTGTGTCGGTTCTTGTCCCTTTCCTTCTTCTTGTGGTGCTACCATATCTCACCCCCTTCTCTCTAGATATAGAGTCATTACTGGGCTATACCGTTAGAAATCGTGTGACTTTCATTGGGCTACATCCATTTATTTTTATATAAATAGTGGGTCATTATAACACAAAATATTCCCATTGGGAATATTTCTGGGGAGAATATTAAATATAATTTCGTTGCTATGCAACGGAACATTGTTGGCGCAAGAGTGCGTCGAGCAAGGAAATCAGCTACGCCGCAGATTTCTCAGATAGACCTGGTTGCTCGTTTACAACTGCTGGGTGTGAGGATAGAACAGTCAGGCATCTCGAAGATCGAGAACGGTCAGCGCCCTGTTTTAGATGTTGAGGTTGCAGCATTAGCTAAAGCGTTGAAAGTATCCGTTGCATGGTTATTGGGAGAGACGGATACTCCTTAAAACCGCAAATAGCCATACAAACCACACTTTTAGAGTAACTTCTTCGTTTAGTTGTGCATCTCTCATGCGACGATTTAAACTTTGTGCTATGCTTTTGGCATTGCAGATGCGATATCGAGCTTATATGCTCTGAATGAAAAAGGAGGGACGCCATGCCAATAAAGGTTAAGGTTAAAGGCGAGGAACTGCAGGAGGTGAGCGAGCACTTCGCCAAGCTGGCCAGCCCCTCGTTCAACGATGTGCTCAACTTCAGCATCGAATCGCAGTCCCTTGAAGTGGGCACCCTCAAATTCGATCTGCGCGATGAGCTCCTCGGCAACCCGATATTCCGCGTGCTTCACGGCGGTGTCATCTCTGCGATACTGGATATAGCCGGCGCGCATGCCGTGTATCTGTACATCTTCAAGCAGGTCATTGGCAAGCCTATAGAGAAGAAGATGGAGCGGCTGGGCCGGATAAGCACCATTGACCTGCGCATAGACTATATACGTCCGGGCAAGGGGCAGCATTTCACCGCTACGAGCAATATCCTGCGGGTGGGCAGCAAGATAGCGGTCTCGCGCATGGAGCTGCGCAACGAGGATAACGTGCTCATAGCGGTTGGCACGGGCACTTATACGGTCGGGTGAGGGTCATTTTTCCGAACTCCCTGCTAGTCCCCGATCTTCTTGTCATTGTCTGACTTGATCAGACAATCCAGATATCACGAAATGTCATGCTGAATGGAATGAAGCATCTCGTCTTTTGATGCAGCCGAGCGAGTACGAGATTCTTCTCTTTGCTCAGAATGACAGATGGGGTCCTTCAACATATGTCGGCGAGGTGAAGAACACCACGCCGAGCAATTAAATGGAAAAGGGGGTCGTTTCCAACCCCCTTAATCCCCACCGCCACAACCTTTCCTGTACGAGAATGAATTCTTTATTTCACGACGACTGTTACATTGAACGTCCCGGCGGGCTCGACGCCCGTCTCCCAGGAGCGGCTGTACTGCATCTCGACGGTGCTTGTGCCTTTATCGCCGGCGTCGAATGTCCAGACCTCCTGGCCTCCGGCTCCCACCATCCCGGTGTCGGCGCCCACGAACTCGTTGCTCACATCGTCGATTACGTCCTCATCGGTGATCCCGGATATCGACCAGGCGAACCCTGTCGACGGATTTGAATCCAGGGTTACTATCAGCGAATCGCCGGGAGCGAGCTCTATCTGCTTTCCGCTCTCGGTGACGTTGAAAACACTCGGTCCGGTATTGTCTGCCGACGCTGCTGCAACAGTACCTCCGATGGCCACGATGGCCAGCACCGTCATCATTATTGTGATCCAATACTTCTTCATTTTCCTCCTCCTGATTTATCGTTTGGATTCGGGTTTTTAAACTACTGTCTTGATATATAAGGCGTCTCGGCAAAGGTTTTGTCAGCAGAGGTTGAAGTGCAGAGCGCTTTTCCGAACCCCCTGTCAGTCCCCCATACGTTGGGGGACTGAAAAAATGGGGGACACCCCCAAACCCCTGGCAGGAGATTTCTCTCCTGCACCTCTTTCTACAGCTATCTTCTCCCTCCGCGGAGGGAGAAGGCTAGGTTGAGGGCTTCGAAAAGCGGTTGTGTAGTGACCAGTGAATCGTGTAGGGGCGAGGTAATCTCGCCCTCACGTAGGGGCACAGCACGCTGTGCCCCTTTCAAATTCCCCCTCTTTTTAGAAGAGGGGGTTAGGGGGTGATAGCTTTAAAAATATTTCCCTCTCCCTCTGCAGGGAGAGGGTTAGGGTGAGGGTATTAGCGGTTGTGCATTAAGCGAGGAATCGTGTATATTACGGTGTATAGAATAAGCAAAGCTGAGGAGGCTCTTCAATGTCCAATGTGCTGGTCATGACCGATACCGTGGCGTGCTTACCAAAAGACCTGGCCGATAAGAACGGTATA
>JBAXDW010000181.1:0-3623 GCA_037140755.1 Methanobacteriota archaeon | reverse complement strand
AAAAGCTCAAACATATATATTTGTTGTTCGAAGAATAGAGCATGCCGGGGGCGGGACTTGAACCCGCGCTCTTCAGATATCTCAGGTGTCGCGTCGGAATACCCTATGAGTCTGACACCTTAGCCATCTAGATCGTTGCCTGCGTGTGCAACAACTTACTAGGCCACCCCGGCTGCGAGGCGCTATAACAAGCTACAGCAACCCCTTCAGACACTCCCGCTATTACGAGCGCTCTATAAAAGGCTTTTGACGTGAGCCTGCACCACGTTTAAATAAAAATAATATAAATATGTCTCTATAACTGAAATAAAGCGTTTCTGATCGAAAATTGAAGAAATAGTTTGAAAACGTATTTATATCGTCAATATAATTTATACGATAAAAATAGTAAGGGGAATATAATGAGAGAGGAATTCATGCCGGTATTCGACCAAGACGAAGAAGAGATGTGCAACCTTCTTTGCAATATCGGAGTCAAGAGGAACTTGGCGAAGGCACTGGTGTACCTAGCCAACGTCAATCAATCGCTTTCCCGCAATATTGAACTTGGTGCCGGCTTACGACAACCTGAAGTAAGCATAGCGATGCGCGAACTGAGGGAACGCGGTTGGATTGAAGAGTGGGAACAGAAGAAAGAGGGCAAAGGCCGCCCGCTTAAGTGTTACCGTCTCTCCACAGAACTCTGCGACATCATCGACTCTCTCGACGACTCACGGAAACGTGACGCACAGCAAGACGAGGAAACGATCGCTATGCTACGGAGCCTTTCCCGAACCGTGGGAGCAGATAAATAGTTCACTCAGCGTTTGGATTACCGCATCAAGATCTCAACGGTGGCCGCCTTTCCGCCGAGTCGTGCGACGTGCACCTCACTCACGTCAATAAAAATGCCGTGTTCCACTACCCCAGCAATAGTGGACAGCTCTCGTCCTAACTTTTCTGGATCATTAACAATTCCGAAGTCCGCATCGAGGATAAGGTTCCCCTGATCGGTAACAAAGACGCGATTTTGCTCAGATCGCCGAAGTCTTGCACTAGCCCCCATTCGACTGACCTCGTTCTGAACGAGTGGACACGCAATGGGTAGCACTTCGAGTGGCACGGGCAGACTCAGACGCGGCGCCAGTTTTGAAGCATCGACAGCAACACAGAATCGCCTCGCGGCGTGTGCAACGATTTTCTCGCGCGTATGCGCGCCTCCACCGCCTTCGATGAGGTTAAGGCGTGCATCCACCTGATCAGCGCCGTCGAGTGCGATATCAACGACTTCGTGCTCGTAAAAGGTCGTAAGCGGCACGTGGTGCTTCACCGCAAGAAGCAGCGACTGGTGGGACGTGGGAACGCCTGCAATAGAAAGCCCTTCATCAACGATGCGTCTCCCCAGATAAGCGATCGCGTACGCGACCGTGGTCCCTGTTCCGAGCCCTACAATCATTCCGTCATCGACCAATTCGGCGATCGATCTTCCAGCTGCTTCCTTCGCTACGTGTGAGGGCCCCATAGTGGAATACATGAATCGCTTGTGCTTAGCCGTTTCGATTTTATCGCGCTTAGCAACAACGAAGCTATTTAGTTAAGGAGCACAATTTACGAATAAGACCATGTTAGGATACGCCACCCTGGTGAAAACGGAGGAGAAAAATGGGGATATTGGATCGTCTCACGACGATGATTAAGGCAAAAATCAGTTCGTTTCTTGATCGACACGAGGACCCACGTGAAACGCTCGATTACTCTTATGAAAAGCAGCTCGAGCTGCTCACCAATGTAAAGCGCGGTGTGGCCGACGTCGTTACTGCTAAGAAGCGGCTTGAACTTCAGAAAGCAAAACTCGAATCAAACATCGAAGACCTGAACAATCAGGCGCGAGAGGCGGTAAGCCTTGGACGCGACGATCTCGCCCGGATTGCACTCGAGCGGAAAAAAGACTCCATGGCGCAGATCGAGTCCCTCACCGCGCAGATTGCCGATCTCGAAAATGAACAGATCAAGCTCGTGAACACCGAACGGCGGCTCTCTGCCAAAGTCGAGGCGTTCAGAACGAAGAAGGAGACCATAAAGGCGCAATATTCGGCGGCAGAAGCGCAGGTCAAGATCACCGAGTCTGTTACTGGGATCTCGGAAGAAATGGCCGACGTCGGGATGTCAGTTCAACGTGCTGAGGAGAAGACAGAATCGATGAAAGCACGATCACAGGCGCTCGATGAGCTTATTGACGCCGGTACGCTCCAGGATTTGACTGGCGATCAGACAAAGGTCGAAGAGGAGCTGAGCAAGATTAAGTCGAGCGAAGAGGTCGATCAAGAGCTCAAAATCTTAAAGCAACAGGTCCCCGTCAAGAAGAAAGCCAAGACAGAGGAGACTCAGGAGGCACAGCAATGATAGTACGCATCCTCGGCGACAACCAGTATGTGCTCGACAGCAAGTATCTCGATAAACTCAATGAGCTCGATAATTGCATGGTCGATCACCTCAGCAACGAGGAGGCCGACGAATTTAATAGCTGCCTGCACGAAATGATCCAGACCATTCGAGAGAGAGGCACGCCGCTCGATCCAGCAGAAATACGCCCATCAGATCTGATCGTCCCGTCGCCTGATATCACACCAGAAGAGGCGCGAAAACTGTTCACAAAGGATGGTATTATTCCTGGGTAACAACGAACTAAAGCGGCACGTCCCACAGAGGGTACCAACGCTCGAGCTCTTGTTCTATCGGCAGCTCACGGCTCATGACTGACCGAAGTCTGAACTCGTAGGCGTAGTCGCGCTTGTGTTGCTTCGGTTCAACGGGTACAAAGGGGTAAAACCGTCCGCGTTTGTAGTTGTAAATCCAAAAGACGCTCTTTAGGTTCCGAAAAGGGAAAACCGCGCACAAGATCTGCTCGCCATATCCGCCGTCGATAAGCGTTGAGCTTACCGCATGGATATCGGAGACAACGTTCTCAAACTGCGCGTCAGACACGGTGACCCACGCGTAGCCAAACTCGTCTTGCTTCGTTTCAAAAGTGGTTTCGCTTATTTTGAGCAGCTCCACGATCTCGTTCTCACACTGAGCAAAGCCGCCTGATTCAACGGGCTTGAAACAAATGCCCGCCTTGCCCGTCGGGCGCAAGCTAAACTCAGTGCTTAGCGTGATATAGACAGTCGCCATTGAAAACAGACCGTCCACTTTCGGCGCTATGCCTTTTGTCCGTCCGAGCAGTGAGTCCAGAAATCCCATGGCAGTTTGACCTTTGAGAGCGACTTTCAGATTCGCCGGGCCGCAGCGAGAGAAGGCGACACTAGTAAGTGGCCTAGTAGCGTATTTCTGTGTCTTGATCGCTAGTTGTTGAGTATAGTGGAGCCCTCTGGGGTAAAACGGATGCTGCTCAGATCGGCAATGATCTGTCCTGGAGACGTTAGACGTTCATCGTAAGTGACGGTGAAGGTGAACGAATCAGCGATTACCTCAACATTGATGATACCTTTTCGCCGCGCAAGGAACTTATCGAGCTCGACCACATCCGAAATTTCCCGCAACTCGTGAAAGCGGATTTTTACCCTCTTTACGTATTTTTCATCAGCGCACATCGATTTGCATCGTATATTGCTCCATCAGTGGATAAAAATGCCTCATCCTTT
>JBAXDW010000180.1:0-3641 GCA_037140755.1 Methanobacteriota archaeon | reverse complement strand
CCTCAAGTCACGGCATCTCCGTCGAATGTGACATCGACATCCACACTCGTGGCTCAGCCCCAAAAAGTGGGGGCTCAATGGGTATGGGCAACTATAGCATTTGCAGCGCCTTTACTTGTGGCCGCCCTTTTGTTTGGTATATCAAAGAAGGTTAAGTAATCTGTAAGGCCCAAGGCTGGAAACACACGTAAAACTGCGTGCCTTCGCGGCGTGAAGAGCTGAGCGCTATTTGCGACCGGAGCCGAAGAATGAATCAGTCTTTACTGCGAGCAAGAACACTGCGCCGATCCGACAGGGTGCTACGCAGGGAGCGGTTAGCGAACCGCGGCGACAGCGTTAGCGTATTTCAAGTGGTAGACCCTTGTTCTGGGTCGTCAGACCCGCGAATCTGCAGAGCTAAACTGAGCAATTTTGCAGCAGTACTGAAGATCGCTCACCGCGGCCGCTCGGATCATTCGGTAGCTGACGTTACATTAATTCAAACCTCTAGGTCCGCAGACGCTCGCAGGAGGTATCAACGCTCACGCGGGTCGTACTTGGTAAAGGACAACATCGGCCGAAGAGTAGATCAAATTAAAATAGGTGGCGTTTGCTACAACATTTTTCGCGTTTTGGTACTCATTCACTCGCGGGGCGTACAACGTCCGGATGATTGCGTCATCTCCACTCGTAAAGAAGATATACGATGCCCCTGCCCTCAAGAGATTGGATTGAATAGATGCGTTGAGCGGCCCTGCGCTTACGAGCGAGACAAATTGAAGCACATTTCTGCTTGAGTAATTCTGCTGGTTGGCGTACTCCGCGACAGGATAGCCACCAAAAACCGACCCATTGGCAACGGTCCGATAAAAGAAGTCGTAACCCGAGATCTCTGAGGGACTCACATAGTTGAAGCTTTCGTTGCCATAAGCGACAACGACGTGCAGTATCGGACCAGCGAGCAGGATTAACACCACTGCGATCTTTACGGAGCGAAAACTTGCGTTTTTCACGAAATAGTACAGGAGCGCCGGGAGCGCTAATAAGAAACCTCGAAACAGCAGCTCTCCGCCGTACCCGGGGAGTAACAGAAGAGGCACTATACCGACAAGCAGCGCTAGAAAGGCGGCTTCAGTCTTGTCAAGCTTCCTCAATGAGGCATATCTATATATGAACCAGATGCTCACAACGCCAGCTACAGCTATAGCCCATAAGATGCCCACATTCGCTATGAACGCGTGCGAAACGCTCCCAACTGCCCCAGAAGGGTTTCCCCCCGTAACCCCGGCCTGTATTCCTTGTGAGAGACTTTCCGAAACAGGTGTTGCCGCCTGCCTGTTTAGCATGTAGTTGAAATACGCGGCGGAGCCGAACAGCATCCAGCCGGCGAATCCGACCACATACGGTACAATAAATCGGGTCAGTCGTACCTTTTCGACGATTCGCGAGGAAACGGCAAATACGATAACAAACAGCAGCAGGGCAAAAGACGTCAAAAAGTGCGTTACTACCAGCGACAGGAAGATGATAAACAGAAGTGATGAGATGGTGACTGTGGGATATCGCATCGTCGTCGAGGAGGGACGAATGATATAGATAAATGTAAGCGCCAAAAAAGCAAGGAATAAGAGGTACGCCACCGATTGGGGACTAAAATAATCCTGTCCGACATAGTTCATTGAATAAAACAGAAAAAGCGCTAAATACGTTTGCTTCTTGCTTAAGAAAGGCCTGAACAGCACGTAGAGTGCCAGACCGTATGCGGCCTCGATAAGTGGCGCGTAGTACTTGACGAATACGCTCAGCGTGTCAGGAGAGGGCAACGCAACCTGGAACACCGATGAGAAGAGCGCCCATGCGCCCGGCCAGTTGAACAGTATACTGGCAGCTGGATTGACCGCGCCGCCACCTATCACGAGGTACGTAAGCCCGACAACCTTATAAGTCGTTCGAAACCGCGGAAACGGCTCGATCAACGCCGGCGTGACAAAAAGGAACGCTACTAGAAGCGCTATCTGACACACGAAGAGAGCGTCTCTCCACTGGTCGACGCGCGGCGTCGCAAGGTTGAGGATAAACGCGAGGCTCAAGGCCACACACGCGGCATAGAAAAATGGAGGCAGGCTACCAGCCAATCCATAGGCGCCAAGGCGTAACCCACTCGTTTTAATCGTGATGAGTGCGAACGCCCAGAGGGCCCAAGACGTTGCGGTGAGTATCGCCGACGTGAGTGATTTCGTCCTTGAAGTTACTGCGATTTTGCACCCCCCAGCTTTCGCGCCCATTCCAATGGCAGACAACGTGATTTTTTCGAACCAGACTCGATTCTGTCAATGAGCGAATAGACTCATAAGCTTTGTCGTTCACACCAGCAAGCGAGCGTAAGATCAAACGGCGGTGCCAAAATAATGCGACAGTTGGTGTCTATTCGGGAAAGCGAGAGGCGGCGGCGTTTGCAACGTGAAAGTATCGGCCCTTATATGGATCGCTTTATCTATCTGAAGATACAAAGGCGAAATCCGTGCACGGGGGACACCGCGCAGCGCTAGATTCCAGAGGCTGTGATTCGTGAAAGTCAGTGTTGTTGTGTGTTCATATTCGCTTGACCGCTATCACTACTTACTCCAAACAATTCAGTCCCTACGCGATCAGGTCTTTCCCATCACAGAGATCGTCGTGGTCGTTGATAAGAACGAGTCGCTGTACCGTCAGTTAGCGTCCGATGCGAAGCTCTACAACTGGAGCAACGTAAAGCTCATCTTCAACAAGGCGCTCAAGGGCGTGTCTCATGCGAGAAATATCGGCATAATGGAGACCAACAGCGATATCGTAGCGTTGATCGATGATGATGCTATGGCCGATCCGTCGTGGACACAGACGATTGTTGCGTCTTTTACCGAGGACGAACGTATTGGCGCGATAACGGGGTCGATAGTCCCTCGGTGGGAAAGCGACGGCGCCTGGCTTCCAAATGAGCTCTATTGGATGATCAGCTGCTCCTACATCAAGGCGACAACTACACACGAGGTTGAGCGCAGTTTCGGTACTAACATGGCATTCAGACGGGCGGTGCTCGACCAGATCGGACTGTTTGACGAACGTCTCGGGCTACAGGGAAAGAAGTGGATCGGCGGTGAGGACACGGAGCTCGCGTGGCGCGCAAAACAAGCGGGTTTTAAGATCTTGTGTAACCCTGACGTGAAGGTTTTTCACGCAATTCCGGCAAAAAGGCTCGAATTCAACGCGTTGCTAAAGAGGGCGTTTGTCGGTGGCATGTCAGAAGAGCTCATGATACGGGTCATCGGGCATCGAGTCTCCCCTCACACGAGGCGGAGTTACTTGTCGACACTCTTGTTCGAGTTCTTCCCTAGAAGAATACGCGAGGCTATCGTTCATCGGTCGCGCATTGCGCTGTCGCAAGCACTCCTTGTCGGCATCATCGTTGTCTTCTGGGGGTTTGGCTTCTGCTTCGGCTACATTACGTATACCCGGCCCCGTGCGTAAGTGACCCCCCCACCCACATAAAGGCGCGAAAACGAACATATTAGAAGCGCGTAGCGTGTGCGCTTGGGGCTCCGCAAAGCTGCGCCGTCCTAGACTGTTAGAAAACATCAACAGCTATATATCGATGTCATTCGTACCTCAAACCAGTTTTTACGTGC
>JBAXDW010000179.1:0-3642 GCA_037140755.1 Methanobacteriota archaeon | reverse complement strand
CCTTCTGCACATGTGTGTGCTGGGACTTACGGGCGTTTATCACGTTTCTGGGCGCGAACAACTCAACCGATATGCCTTCGCCCGTGCCATCGCCGATGTGTTTGCGTTGAATGAAAAGCTTATTAACGTGACGACTACAGACACATTACGACAGCGGGCGCGACGGCCGATTAACTCCTCGCTTCGAGTTGCGAAAGCCGAACGCGCCCTAGGGATACGCCTTGCAAACGTGCGTGAGGGCCTCACGCTTCTGCGGGACGAATGGCGATGAAAGGCTTATTGCTTTCCGGAGGCAGCGGCACGCGGCTCCGGCCGTTAACCCACAGCGGACCGAAACAACTGATCCCTGTTGCGAACAAACCCGTGCTCGTGTACGCGCTCGAGGATCTGCGAAGGGCCGGTATTACTGACATCGGGGTCATTCTTGGACTTAACGGCCGGGAACAGGTCATCGAGCGGATCGGTGATGGATCAGAGTACGGCGTGAACGTCTCTTATATCGATCAAGGTGCCCCGCTCGGAATCGCACACGCAGTCGCGTGCGCCGAGGACTTCTTGGATGATGACCCATTCGTCGTCTACCTCGGCGACAACATCCTGCGTCACGGGATTGTCCCATTGGTGGCAGAGTACGACGAAGGACGCTGTGACGCGGTCATTGCGCTACAGCGCGTCCCCGATCCTGAACGGTATGGTGTCGCCGAACTTGACGAAGGGACTGGACGATTGATACGACTCGTTGAGAAGCCTAAAGTTCCCAAAAGCGATCTTGCGCTCGTGGGAGTGTACCTTTTTACCACCCCCATATTTGACGCAATTCGGCAGATCAAACCGTCGTGGCGTAACGAGCTTGAAATTACCGACGCCATACAGAGGCTCATCGACACGCGCTACGTCGTGAGGCACCACGTGATCCAGGGCTGGTGGAAGGACACTGGCATGCCTGAAGATATCCTCGAGGTCAATCGGCTCCTTCTTGACGACCTCGTGCCCCTCATCGAGGGTACGGTCGAGGGGGGGGCGGCAGTCAAGGGCCGGGTCTCGATCGGAAAGGACTCAGTGCTGAGACGAGGGAGCGTGGTCGTCGGCCCGACCGTCATCGGGAAAAACTGCACCGTTGACGCAGGGACGTATATCGGACCGTACACCTCCGTCGGCGACAACACGCACGTTTCTGGGGCCCACATCGAAGATTCGATCCTTATCGGAGAGAGCGTCATAACGTGCAGGAAAACAATTGTCGAGAGTCTGATTGGCGACAAGACTCAGATACGGTCGACCGATCAGAAGCTACCCAAAGGGCATCGCCTCATCGTTGGCTCGGGCTCCTCGATTGACTTGTGAGTCAATTACCCATGATAAATCAATGGGCTTGTAATTCCAATTCCTCTTACGAGGCGGACTACAATAGGCTGATTGACTACAGCCCTTGCCGCGTTAACCGTTACCGTAGCGCAAAGCGCTCTTTGTGTTTTTGGCTAAGTGTATATGGTTCAATGGCAATAAATAGGTTTCGTCGTGGTTCTGACGCGATTCCTCTCAACGTTAAAACATTTGAGCTTCCTCGCTTGAATAACATGTGACTAGTTGGGGAAAAGCATAGCGGCGTGGGAACTGACCGCTACGATCCGCCTCGACGTGAGCGGCTTTGAGGCGTTTCGTGGCTGGGGTGCCCGGTTGGCGCTTCAAAAGCAGAAGAGCGGTATTGCTGCTCGTTTGCACGCCCCCCAGCAGTCAGGCCAATGACCCCCCGAGCGGACCGCTGAATTGACGATTCGCTTAAACACGAGATTTCGATCGTATATGGGCCTTATTTTAGCAAAATAGTTATCACATACCCTCTTTATTAGCTCATGGTGATTTATGTGGATGATAGCAACGCAACGATAAGCGAAGTCCTCGCGAACCTGCAGTCCATTTTCAGCGGCGTTGAGTCGTTGGGCAAAGCTGTCGAATTTGGGGACAAGGTCGCTATACCCATCTACCAGTTCAACTTTGGAACAGGCGGCGGTGGCGGCGGTGGCGGCCGTGAGGGGCAAAAAAGCACAGGGGTCGGGTTCGGACTCGCCGGAACAATCGGCCCCGTGGCAGTCATCATCCTTTCAAAGGACACGCCCGGCGCTCAGGGAATACAGATACACGAATTTAAGACAAACAAGGTCGGTGAAGCGCTCGCAGAGCTCATGCTTCATTTGTGGGAGATGATCGAATCGCAAATGGGCAAACGACAAAAGCTCTCGCCCGAAAAGAAAGAGAAACTGATGAACATTTGAAAGGCCGGCCGATGGACAGTCAGAATATGCAGCAGAAAGAAGAGATTGAAAGCCTTTTGAAAACGTGCGAGACTGCGAGAGACAGCGTCGATGCGTTTTTGCGCAGCATCCTTGATTTTATCGCTGCGGTCGAAGAGCTGCCCGCGGTCGCGAGGCCGCTGGTGCGGCGAGACTTGGAGTCAAACACAGGTATGAGCGCCGACGAATGGAAGGCGTTTTTAGAGCGGCTCGGCGAGCGTTACGACGCAATTCATGATGCCGTGCAGCGCGTGATTGGCGCGCTGACCAATGAGGGCGACAACACGGAGGTCGCTGCAAGCACGGCAGCGCTCAAAGAGGTTTCAGGCCCACTTAAAGAAGGCGCGGATATCGCCATTGAAGAACTGGAGACGATGGCGAGATACATAGAGGGACTCCCTGACAAGATCAACATGGTGCCCGAAGCGTTCCTTAAAGCGGAGGACCGCGGCGAACTGATCTCTTCCATGCCCGGACGCGGCGAACGGGCTCGAGCGTTAAAGCAGCTCCTTGAGAAGACGAAAGGGGAACTGAGCGCGGTAACTTGATAGCTTCCGGTTAATAATCCGGCTTCTTCTGGCCCGAAGGTTTGAGTGAGTTTTTACTGTCGTCCTATTCGACGGGGTCTGCCTTGGGCCTAAGCCTACGCTCGGCCAGCTGAAGGTTGCAGCGTCACGGAGTGCTGCATTCGGACCTATTTGCAGTCCTCGCCTTGTGGCGGCGCCCTTAGAAGCGAAAAACAGAGGGGAAGCCGCGCACAGCGCATAACGCAAGACGCCGACTGCTTGGGTAGCTCAAATTAGACAGTGCGTCCGAGAGCGATCCGATTGCGGTCCTTGAGCTCCTGCTTCTTGCCTTCGTTCCAGCTTGAAACTGCACTCATGTAGCCAGTCACGCGGGCGATGTGTTCAACGTTGTTCGAACCACAGTTGGCACACGTTTCGTGAAGGCCACCCTCGACGTACGCGTCATCGAGGCACAGCGTCAGATCTCGCCCTGGCGCGAAGTATCCGATCTGGGTATTCTTGACAATGTTTAAACAGAGCTCCATGAGCCCTATAGGGTCGGGCTTCGTCTCGCCTAAGAAGACGTGCGTTAGATCTCCGCCGTCAAAGCAGTGGTAAAAGACCTCCTCGTAACGGAGTCGATCAAAGAGGTCTACATCAGCGCTCACCGGGATGTGTGTGCCGTTTGAGTAGTAGATGGGCAGATCGCGGGACTTGTTCTTTATATATCGCTTGATCGCCTCAGAGACGTTCCCCTCAACGACGCTACGACACTTATCCGTAAACTTGGGGTTGAGGAGATCGGCAACGGCGAGGCGTTGTGCACACGATTCGGCAGGAGTCCG
>JBAXDW010000178.1:0-3653 GCA_037140755.1 Methanobacteriota archaeon | reverse complement strand
CGACGATCGCGGACACGGTCGGCGTGCGGAGACAGACGGTGGCGAATTGGCTCAAGGAGCACAGGGAGGAAGTCGAAAACCTGAAGGCGATGGAAATTGACGCCTTGCGCGAGGCCTGCTGGATGACGACGCAAGCACGCGTCGAGCGTCTGAGCGCGAGGCTCGAGCAGATCACGGCGGAGCTGGAAAAACGTGACTTTTCCGATGTGCCGACGGCGAAGCTCGTGGAGCTGGAGCTGAAGACACGCGCTGAGCTTGCCAGAGAGTTTGCAGAGCCCAGCATCCGCAGTGAGGAGGAACTCCAGGAGGCGAAGGCCGGGAGAACGTCGATCATCAGCACTATGTCGTGGGGAGATGGCGATACTAAGCTGTTGCTTGAGCCCGAAGAAAGCGGCAACGGACGAAAACGGTCAAGCAAAGCTGATTAAGCGAGGGCGCGCGTGTTTCTAGGGCAAAAAAGAGAGACGTGAAGGCTGTTGCGCCTAGCGGCTCGGTTTCGTTCGTGGACACGCAGCAGCGTGTTTTAAGCGATCATCAGTTCCGGTTCAGATCCCTCGCTGCCGCAGTCGGGACACATGAACGTTGAATCGACGTGCGTTTTCTGTTTGTTGTTGGTGTTGTTGTTGTTGTTGTTACCAGCGTGCTCAACCATCTAACGGTCATCTCGCCGCTTGAGATACGGGCAGTCGACGTGGTGCGTAACTGACATCGGCTTTGAGCCCTCTGCCAGACAAACAGGGCACGCAAACCGCATAGCGTCGCTGGGGATTGTCTCAAATCTCTCTAAGCGCATTCTTTCCCCGTCTTCCGAAATATTGCTAATATTGGCCACTAACCTCAACCTCCGAAGCTCCTTAGGGAGCATATGAAAAGCGAAGCACGCTGATTGGATATAGTGTTTTCTGTTTTGCTTCGCGCAGCCAGACTCGTCGCGTCGCTTTCTGGGCGCTTATACGCGTTGCCCGCGACCGCGATGATCGGCTCCTCCGCCTGCGTCTTTCCACTTCGATGCTCGCGCGTTTTTTTGAACACAGTGGGCCAGCGTACAAATAAGCCCGAGTTCGGCTTTGTTGCGCTGACAGCGTGTTCGGTCACGCAACGACACTCTGTTAGCGGATTAAGGTCGTTGTGAAATACGATGTGGACTGCAAATTCGATGGATCACGCAGTGCCTTGTCATTGCCCCTCCACGGGTCCTGAGCCCTCGGAAACAGTAGCTTGGCAGCTATGTTGTTACAGTCTGGGATGAAAATGCGCACTCTCCAAGCCAGCTCGAGCTTGCTTAGGCCGTACGTTACACGTGAATATCACAAAACGAGATGTGTAAACGAATTTGAACGTGTTTGACCGAATGTTAGACGGCAGGCCTTCTGTCGTGCAAGCTGAGGTTCAATCGACGCATCACATTTCCAAGCTACCGAGAGAGGCTGCGAATGGGGGGGCCGCACGCGCGGTGTCAGGCGACGATAAGCGTCGTGCGTTCGGCCGGGGTCACTCACTATTCATGGCCTTCGCGACGACGAAAACGCATCGCTTAAGTAATTGAAAAAGTCTTCGTCATGTGGCTTTTGAGGAATTGTGCAGTTTGATGCTGCTGAACTGCGCAACAGGCGAGCAAATCGGCTTGAAAAGGGGAGGAATCGCCGGTGCTACGGACAACAAGGCGCAAGATCAGCGAACAGGCGAGGCGATGGAAACAGTAGCTATCGTCATTCCGACGTTAAACGAGGAACGCTCAATCGGGAAGGTCATTGACGACGTGCCTGTTGCCGACCTCTTGCTAAAAGGGCTCGAAACCGTCGTGTACGTGATCGATGGCACCTCTACTGATAACACGAGGGAGATCGCCGTCGAAAAGGGTGCTAAGATCATACTCGAGGAGCGGAAAGGGAAGGGGTGGGCCGTTCAAACGGCATTTAAGTCTATTAATACCGACTACGCGATCTTGGTTGACGGGGATGATACGTACCCGATTGAAATGGCTACTGAGATGATACGCCTTCTCAAGACAAACGACGTCGTCATTGGATCGCGGCTCAAGGGCACCATAGAGCCCGGGGCCATGACCAAACTGAACATCGTGGGGAACATCCTCCTCTCGCTCCTCGCGCGGAAGCTGTTTGGTACGCGTATCAGCGACGTATGCACGGGTTTTTGGGCTTACCGAAGCGACACGATTCGGCGTTTGGAGCTCGCAGCGCGCGGCTTTGAAATTGAAGCTGAGATGTTCTCTGAATGTGTGGGGCGGGGCGTGAGCATCGCGGAAATCCCGATTACCTATCGAGCTCGAAAGGATCAACCGAAGCTGTCGTCACTGAAGGACGGCGTCAAAATAGGTCTTTTTTTGTGTAGGCGACGTTTGCAACGGACGCGAGAGAAGGGTAGCTGAACTCGACTGTTGCGGCTCAGAACCGTTCCCTAGCAGTCAATTTATGATGCACTCGCCGAAACTTTTTTCGTCTCAAGCGAGAAGAAAGGGTCAGAAATGGATGCATCCAAAGACTTGTTAATTGAATCGCGCGGTGATCGCTTGCAGCACAGAGCTGGCTGGATGTGATAAGATAGAGACGCACACAATACTCGTAACGGGCGGCGCTGGATTTATAGGAACGAATTTGGTGAACGAGCTGCGAAAGCGCGGTCACAGCGTACTAGCAGCTGACATTTACAACACGGACCGCGTGGACTATGTCAGAGCTGACGTGGGAAGCTACCGACAGGTCGAAAAGCTTTTCGCTGGTGATGAATTTGACTATGTATACCACCTCGCAGCGGAGTACGGACGGTGGAACGGCGAAGACTATTATGAGAATCTGTGGACGACGAACACCATCGGAACGAAAAACGTCTTGCGCATGCAGGAGAAAAAGGGATTTAGATTGGTCTTTTTTTCGTCAGCAGAGGTGTATGGTGATTATACGGGAGTTATGCACGAGGACGTTATGAAAACGCGCCCTATCCAAGAGACTTACCAGATGAACGATTATGCGATCACGAAGTGGGCGGGGGAACTTATGTGTATAAATTCTACCGCCATGTTCGGCACGGAAACCGTGCGCGTACGGCCGGTCAATTGCTACGGTCCTTATGAGCATTACACGCCGTACAGGGGGTTCATTCCGAAGTTCATTTATCACGCGTTATTCGACAAGCCTTACGAGGTGTACACGGGGCACCGGAGAATTATCGACTATGTTGAGGACTCGTGCCGGACGTTTGCCAACGTTTGCGACTCCTTTAAACCAGGGGAAGTGTACAACGTCGGTGGACGGCTTGACTGGGAAAAAGATATTAAAGAATATTCCGATCTCGTACTCAAAGCAGTCGGCAGAGATGGCTCATTGGTGACCTACAAGGAGGCGGAGCCGTTCACGACGAAGGTCAAGCGTATGGACTTTTCAAAGGCGATATCCGACCTAAAACACGACCCTCAAGTGCCGCCGAAAGAGGGCATCAAGCGGACCGTCGACTGGATGCGGTCCTATTATCGGACAGGTGAGTGAATGGGTGACGTGGAAGGCGGCTATGAAGGAAAAACCGTGCTGGTGACAGGCGGGGCAGGAGCGATAGGCGGGACCCTCGTCCGTAGACTAGATGACCTGAACACGAAGAAGATTGTTATCCTCGACAACCTTTCCTCCTCATACGAGTGG
>JBAXDW010000177.1:0-3660 GCA_037140755.1 Methanobacteriota archaeon | reverse complement strand
TGTGCACAACACAAAAGCCATAATCAATAAACAATCAAAGTGTTCTTAGGTTCGGAACATTCGATTACGTACGAATCGGGGAAGCGAAAAGTGACCGATCAGAAAGCAACTGCAGGGAAGAACACGCCACTCGCCCGACCCCGCGGTACGCGGGACCTCTTGCCCGCAGAAATGAAACGGCGTCGCTTCGTAGAATCGCGCTTGAGAGATGTAGCAGAACGATGGGGGTATCGCGAGGTCGCCACCCCTGCTTTCGAACCGTTGGAGCTTTTTACCCTCAAATCGGGCGAAGCGATTGTCGATGAGCTCTACAGTTTTACGGACAAAGGAGGCAGACCGTTAGCGTTGCGACCCGAATTAACCGCTCCAGTCGCTCGCCTGTACGTCAACGAGCTCCAGTCCGCCCCGAAGCCGTTGAAGCTCTACTATTTTGGCGATTGTTTTCGGTATGAAAGGCCGCAATCAGGGCGATACCGGCAGTTCTGGCAGTTTGGGATCGAGCTCATTGGAAGCGATCTCCCAGAAGCGGACGCCGAGGTGACCGCGCTCGCATACGAGATGCTTCGGGCCGCTGCGCTTGACGCAGACATTCACGTCGGTTCTCTCGACGTGCTCAGGGCAGTATTCTGTGACCTCGACGATGAAACGTGCGCTCTTGCCATGCGTCTGATCGATAAGGGGGACTTCGATCATCTCGGGGAACTCCCAGGTGGAGACCGCGCGATTGACCTCATCACGGCAGAGGATCCTTTGAGCGAAGCACAGAAAATAGTGACGCAGGACTATCTGATACGCGTTCTTGAGCTGCTCGACACGCTCGCGGTTTCATACACCGTTGACTTTAGTATCGCGCGGGGCTTAGAGTACTACACAGGAATCGTTTTCGAGGCGTACGCTGGCGCTCTCGGCGCTCAGAATCAAGTATTGGGTGGGGGCTCGTATCGGCTTGCCCACCTCTTCGGCGGGGAGAACGTGCCGTCGACTGGCTTTGGTATCGGATTTGACAGAATTATGGACGTCGTTAATACTCCGATACCTGAATTGCCACGGCTCTTGGTGGTGCCTACTGAAGACGCACGCACCTATGCGCTTCACGTCGCGAAGGAGCTGCGGTCGCGCGTTTCGACGGATATTGATGTTATGGGCAGAACCGTTCGTGCACAGTTGACGTATGCGAACAGAGCTGGCTTTAATTACGCAGTTATCGTGGGAAAGAAGGAGATGCAGACGTCGAAACTAACGCTGCGAAACTTAAGAACTGGCGTGCAAGAGTCTCTCAACGTTCAGCAGATTATGGACCACTTGCAAAGCCACACGTAAGCGTAACGTCCACAAGCTAGGGGGAATCGCATGAATGTCGTACAAACAGCATTATGGAAGCTGATAAACCCTATAGCAGTAGTAACGGCCTGCCATAACGGGGATAAGAGTGGCTTCATCGCGAGCTGGGTAACTCAGGTTTCATTTGTCCCGCCGTTGGTCATGGTTGCCGTTAATCCATTACATTACACGTACGAACTTATCACAAACAGCAACGCGTTCGCCATCAACGTTCTTAGAACCGATCAGGCGGAGCTTGTCGATCTTTTCGGCAAGAGTTCGGGCAGGAAAGACGACAAGTTCGCGCCGGTCCCTTACAAGCTCGGGCGCACCGGCTCGCCTCTCCTCAAGGACTGCTTGGCGTTTGTCGATTGCAACGTTGCGTGGAGCAAAGAGGCGGGTGATCATGTCGTCGTTATCGGCAGCGTTGCCGATGCCGGCGTTATGTCTGATGGCGAAACCCTTCAAGAGGCACGGTCGATGTATATGAAGCGTGCATCAAGCTAGGCACGTTGCTGAGGAATCAAGAATGGTGGAGCTTAATTTTAAAGATGGCCTCATTCCAGTCGCTGCACAGGACAATGAGACCGGAGAAGTGTTGATGATTGCCTTCATGAACGAGGATGCGTTCGAGATGACTCGCAAAACTGGTTGTGTTCACTATTGGAGCCGAACAAACCAGCGCGTTTGGAAAAAGGGCGAGGTATCGGGCCACTTTCAGTGGGTGAAGGAGATCTTAGTTGATTGTGACAGTGATGCTCTCGTTATAAAAGTGGATCAAGTTCGGGCAGCCTGCCACAAGGGCTTCCGGTCGTGCTTCTTCAGGACTATCGACGGGGCTACAATCGGAAAAAAAGTGTTTGATCCTAGCGTAGTCTACAAAGACCGAGGTTAAGGCGCTCGAGAAGGCGGCGAGCGTCTCGAGGTATATATCATGCGCCCTTAGTGCGCACGGAGGCGTGATTGGCTGCGCCGATTTGTCGAATGCGCGGGCAGTATTACTTTGTCCTGTACTCGATCCCGACGTCTTCAGCTGAGTGAACGTCGGTCAAGTTGGCAAATCCAGTGTCACGCAGAGTTGAAGTCAGATCGTCGCGCTCTGGACCAGCTAGGTTTATTTACGCGTACAGAGGGGAGCATGTGAGACGGAAATGTTTAGGCAGATGGAATACACAGTTTTAGTTGAGAGTATGACGCGCAAATGTATCGAAAAAAGCTGCCTTCATTACGAAGAGTGCAGGAGCTACTTTGAGGATCAGAATTTGACTGATTTCAAGAAATCAAAGTCGGCAACTGGCGAAGATCTCTGTGTTTTTCATTGGGGTGTAGGGTTCATGCGCGCAATGAAAAAATGTTCCGCCGAGCAAGGCCATGCCAAGGGGTACCCAACGTAAGAACCGCACCACTAGGGAATTACCACGATCGCGAGCCTGTAAGCGTCCTTTTTGCTTGTCTTTCGAACTCAGCGCTCGCGCCGTAACGACCAATTGCCGCACAAATGTCAGCCATAAGTTGGTAGGTCTGAGCGGCCTCGTCGCCGAGGCCACAATCGGTAAATCCGCGTACAGCGCACTCTAAGATGGCAAGTGCTTCGTCGTTGCGCCCTCTCGACTGCAGGGTGCGTCCTGAAGCCAGATCACATCTTGCAACTTCGGCCTTCAGCTGCGCTTTTTCGAACAAGCGCTTGGCTGCTTCGTAATAAAATAAGGCGTCGTCGTGTTTTTCGAGCTCGGCAAGAGCATCGCCGAGGCCTTTCGCGCACAGCGCTGCATCCGCTCGCCGGTCCCACCGCGTCTTGTAATACGCGTAAGCCTCCGCCAGCTCGGCGCTGGCCTGCTCGTGGCGCTGCGTTTCAAGAGAGGCAGCTCCTATATATCGGGCGATGTCTGCGAGTGATGAGCTATTTCCCGAGGCCTTGTAGATAGTTCGCGCTTCTAAAAAACGTGCTATCGCCAGCGTGTACTGTCTTTTTTGATAATGGCGCAACCCCTCATTCAGTTTCGTCGTTGCGCGCTTCTGATCAGTGATAGCGAGTCGATCGCTGCTACGCTGACGATTGGGTGCTCTTCGAGGCCACATCTACTTTTCCTATGTTCATTTAAGTCGAGTTATGCAACAACATGGCTTAAGGCGTACAGTTCTTAAATTCTTACGAACCGATTGTCTCCACACATTTGGCTTTTCGTTCGTTTGCGCAAAAATCGCGATTCTATCAAATGCGCACGAAACTATGCGCAGAGTCAAATTGATCCAGCACCGCCATAGCGCATTTGTTAACACGCGACAATTGCACATTGACCCTCGCACCACGCTCCGCGTTTGCCGCCCGATCGTGCTGAG
>JBAXDW010000176.1:0-3674 GCA_037140755.1 Methanobacteriota archaeon | reverse complement strand
ATTTGACAGTCCGACACCCGGCGACGAGACTCTCTGCCACGAGATAGACTGAATTTCGTGAGTCGTTGGGTGACTCCCCCCACAAAATAGAAAGAGATTCAGATTAACGGGAAGGAGGATTATGCTGGTAAAGAATTCGGGTGCACATTGACGCTGGTAGTAACCTGCACCTTCAAAACTGAAGTTTGCGAGATTCCGTTTCTTTTGAACCCAGCTTTTGCGCTCCGTGACATTTCTTATACTTCAATCCGCTGCCACATGGGCATGGATCGTTGCGGCCCGCCTTTGCCGGCGCAGTCGGCCGGCGACGCTTCGACATCACTTCGGCCGGCGCACGCCCCTGCCGTAGGAGCGCAGTCATCTGTCGCATGGACTGATCGACGTGCACAAAGAACGCCCGGTAGCCCGCGCAGAGGTAGTTGAGCCCTGATTCACCCTTAGGGGTCTCAATAAAACGGTTTTTAGGGCATTCCCCATGGCACGCAAAGCGGACAGGACACTCCTGACAGTACCGCGGAAGCGTGTCGCGCTTGTTCAGTCCGAACTGACGTTGCGCGTCTGAGGACACCAGTTCGATAAGCGGTGTGTCCAAGATATTGCCCAGTAGATAGTCTGGTTCAACGAAGTGATCGCATGAGTAGAGGTCGCCGTTGTGTTCGAGCGCGAGTGCCGTGCCGCAGGTCGGAGAAAAGATGCAGACGGCAGACGGCTCCCCTGCCCACGCCGCTAACGCTGCGTCAAAATGCTGCACGAACACGCGACCGACGTCGCGGGTGACCCATTCATCAAAGATGGCAATAAGGAAACGGCCCCATTGTTCGGCGGTCACTGAGCGATCCGTTACTGTGTGCCCTTCTTTGAAGCCCGTTTCGTTATTCCGCTCGACGATGGGTATAAATTGAATGAAATGTGCCCCCACGACGTCGCGGAAGAACTGGTACACCTCAGTGGGATGTGTAACATTGGCAGCACTAACTGCGCACAAAATGTTAAACGCAACGTGGTGTTCGTGCAACAGGCGTGCGGCGTGCAGCAAGCGGTCAAACGTCGGGTTTCCCGCCTTGTCCACGCGATAGGTGTCGTGCAGTTCCCGCGGCCCGTCAAGGCTCAGACCAATGAGATAGTCATGCTCGCGAAAAAAGCTGCACCATTCCTCATCTAGAAGCGTGCCGTTCGTTTGTAGGGTGCGTTCAACGGTTATGCTAGAACGCGCGTATTTCTGCTCGTATGCGATCGAACGACGGTAGAAATCGAGCCCCATGAGGGTCGGCTCACCACCTTGCCAAGCGATCGTCGCACGCGGGATTCGCTGCGCGACGAGGTACTGACGCAGATAAGATTCCAATACCTCATCAGTCATCCGAAAGCGGCTGTGAGGATAGAGACTCTCTTTTTTCAAGAAAAAGCAATACGAACAGTTCAGGTTGCAGATGGCGCCAGTCGGCTTTGCGAGAATATGAAAGGCTGGAGGCGAATTCGTCGATTGCATATCGTGTCTATGCTGCGCACCGAGTTTCCCGCCGGTGTACGGTCAAGCGCTTGTCCTAATCACTATTTTCCACACTCGTGTAAATGCGTTCCGCTTTCGCATATGTTGAGAGCATAGTAAGAAATTGACCGTGCTCGCGTATTGATATGACGGCAACACGAAAGGACAAACATGTGAAGATCCAATGACCTATGCACGCGCCAGAGCGGAATCCACGGCGATCCTTATCGGCACAGCCTTTAGGATGCAGATGGCACAGCGCACTGTTAAGCACGGCGGGCAGTCGAAAGAGGCGAAGGATGTTTCAAATGAATTAAATACTTCGGCGCGCATCATAACCAGCTAAAATACCTAAAAAATGGAGGTGAAAAACAAATGGCTGAACAAAAGACTTCAATGGGATGGCGCATCGCTGAAATTATCGCAGGCATTATCGTCCTTGCGCTGGGTGGCTATGCTATCGCGAATCCAGGAATTGCGGCAGCGACTCTCATAGCATTCCTTGCGGTGGGGCTTATTATTCTCAGCGGTATAGAACTCGTCCGGGTTTTTTCAGAAGGAATCTCAGGATGGCGACGGCTTCTAAACTTAATTCTATCAGTTATAGCATTTCTACTCGCAATATCAGTACTCGTCGCCCCGCTCATCTATGGAACGTTAACCCTCGGCTGGCTCGTAGCCTTGGCGTTGATTTTCGCTGGTTTAGCGGTCGTCGGACGCGGCACTGCGGGAATGACAATCGTCGGCATAATCGCAATCATACTCGGCTTTGTCGCGCTGATAAATCCCATTTCCGGCGTGATCACAGCAGTGGCTTTGATGGCGATAGCCCTGATTATTTTCGGGTTAGAGTTGATAGTATCAGGCCTCTTGGGAAGATGGGTGTAACCCACTCCCCCCTCTTTTTTTTCCTAAATCCCACGGCCCGACTTCGCTGGTCGATCGCCTACAAAAAGTGGGTACTGGCAATAGGACAAAAGGTAGCTGAAGCTGCCAAAGAGCACGGCGTCGCCGTCAGTGAGCCGGAAAAGACCGTCCTCAGTGAAGCCTCCACTGCTTTCGGTATGGGCTCTTAGACGTTTGAGTAGGTTATACAAGTGCGATTATAGGCTACGAATTGCAAAGCTTGGAAGACTGGCCCCTCTCTCTGTGTGTCCGTTTGCGCTCGTCTAGTCTTCCGAGATTGTATAAGTCACTGCCATCCATTTGTTTTTTTAAATAAAGGAGATGAGATGACCTCATCTATTGTCTTGACCTCGATATGAACTCATTTTTCTGGGTCACTGAGTTTTGCAGCGGCCTCGTTTTTGGCAGCGCACCGTTGTGGGGGGTGGAACGCATTAAATACTCCGGCGTTCATACAGCTGTAGTTATTAAAAAAATTGAACTGGAGGTGAAAATCAAATGGATGAACAAAAAACTTCAATGTGGCTGCGCATAGCAGAAATCATCGTCGGACTAATCCTCCTCGTATTAGGTGTCTACGCACTCACATATCCAGTACCGACGGCTGCGATTCTCTTAGCATTCCTTGCAGTCGGTCTCGTTGTTCTAGGTGGGATAGAATTCGCTCGGGTATTTACACAAGGCGCCTCAGGATGGCAGCGACTTTTAAGTCTGATTTTGTCGATTTTCGCAATTCTACTTGCATTAGCAGTACTCATCGCCCCGCTCATTGTTGGAGCAGTGACCCTCGGCTGGGTGGTAGCTTTGGCAATTATCTTTGCAGGTTTCTCAGTAGCCGCACGCGGCACTCCGGGGGCAATGATCGTCGGCATAATCGTCGTAATACTCGGCTTAGTCGCGCTGATAAATCCCATCGCCGGCGTGATCACGGCAGTGGTTTTAATGTCGATAGCCCTGATTGTATTCGGGTTAGAATTGATAATATCAGGCCTTTTGGGAAGATGGGTGTAACCCATTTACCCCCCTTCTTTTTTTTCTGGACTCCAAACAGTACCGTAGAAAAGGCGAACTGGGCAAGCGTGCATAGAAAGCTTAAGTTGTAAAAAGTAGAAGCAGTTTTCCGTTCTTAACTTGATGATGTCGGGCTTGGCTAAAGCCGCTCGTGCGAGGCGCTGCAGAGGCGCGGTTCGCCCACAGACGGTCCAGGCAGGGTGCCCCCGCAAGGGCAGTTTGGACTTCAATCAAGAAATCGGCGGTCAATTATACTCTGTAAGGGCGT
>JBAXDW010000175.1:0-3709 GCA_037140755.1 Methanobacteriota archaeon | reverse complement strand
TTGGCGCCATACGAGTGCGACAGACCTCTGGTGCTTAGTACCAGTCCTCACAAGCATTCTCAATACATTCTAACGCGAAGAGAAAAAAGGCGATCAAGAGATCACTTACGTGTAAAAAGGTAGGTTTGCTACGTCGTCCGCACAATGTCAAATCAACTTGCAATATTTTTAATTATCGTAATCTTGCTTGTCGCGATCACCGTTGCTATCCACTTGCTTCCCTTAGTCATGCTTGCCGCACTAGTGCTGCTAGCAGTATGGAGTAAATTCTTGCGAAATCGCCCACGAAGCTCTCTATTCCATTAGTTCGACTATTTTCCCTTTTTGTCGGTCACACTCTCCGTTTGTTCATATTAATGACGACCGTTTCTTGCAAGCTTCAGAGAAGTCGCCAAAAAGAGCGTTGATAAGAGCGGAGAAGAAGATGGGTTTGTCACGGGCCTCAATAACGGTAGTGTCTGCGGTCCTCGTCTGTGGGTGTTGCGACACAAAGGCCCGGCACTTCTCAATGTGTAGTACAAGTATAGAGATCACATATTCTCTATGCAGTGACTATTTCTGGCACGACGAGAACAAGGGTACGGTCGTGTAAAAGAACTTGCTCGGGAAAAAGGTCGGGAGAACGGAAGCACGTTCAAACCAAGCCGTGCTCTGCCGTTCTCCATTGCAATTAAGACCGGGCGCGCATTTCTGAAGCGACAGTTTAATTCATTCGTCTCCATGTGGTGAGCGCGTGTTGGCATATAGACTACCTCCGTCTTTGTGCTGCTGACCATTTTTCACCGCGCTCACCACTGACAAAGAGTTCTTTGATGCCGCTTCTCGCCTTCTTTACCGCCAGTTTTTGTCAAGAAGAACTTGAGAGTTAACACAACGCTAGCAGAACTTAAGCATTGACTTTCAGCTCCTGTTTTGCTGCTACACGCGAGACGGCGACTCGTTCGTGCGGCGCCTCGTCATTTGGAAATGGCCTCCCGCTGGGAGTCCCCAGCGACATACTGCTCAAGGATGAAATCCAACTTGTACTACTCGCTCGGCAGAACAAACAGTTGACGCAACTGCGGCCCGGTCGAACCAAGCTGCACTTGGGTCCCTCCGGTTGCTCTTTCGCTTGCTTCTTCTCCTCGTCCTCCATAGTCAATGGATGCTCACACGACCTACGTCAATGCATCCCTCATACACTATAGAACACTCCGGAGTGAAGTGTTTTCGAAGGGTAAGTCCATACTCTGTCGAGAAGCGATAACGCTCAATAGAATTATAAATCCATTTTATTTTAATTGAAAATTTGTCAGTCCCGCGTTCTTCGGACTCGGGATATGACGGACGTGGCAACTCGAAGCTCAATACGTCCAGCACGCGTTGAACAAGGCGTTGATAAATCGTCGCAGCGCCACCGACGAGTCGACGGAATTCACATGGCAGCCTGATAATAAGCTCCGCGTGCGACAGCTTGGAGATTTGAACGCCGCGCCCCTCAATGGCGCAGTAGCCAACGAACCGTCAAACGATCGAACTATTTTTTGGACGTCTACACCCTTCCTATTTTCAGGTCGTTCTTAGCTACATATGCCTACTTCTATAGAAAGACCATATGATACAGTCATAAACCAATTTACCTTGTAACCCCCCCTACAAAAATGCATTCGAAACCGTGTATAGGAGGGTTCTTAGAAAATGAATGAAAAGAAAAAGATCTTGTTCCTTTGCACGCACAACGCTGCGCGCTCACAGATGGCCGAAGGGTTCATCAACTCCCGGTATAGTGATCGTTACGAGGCATACAGCGCCGGCAGCGAACCGACGGAAGTGAACCCGTGTGCCATCGAAGTGATGGCAGAGGAGGATATCGACATTGCCCCACAGCGCGCCAAGTCACTCGATGAGTTTGACAACGCATCCTTTGACTACGTCGTGACGATGTGTGCTGATGCGCAGGAGAGCTGCCCCATCTTTCTGGGTGGAGTGGAGTACCTCCACCACACCTTTGTGAATCCTGGGTCCGCTGTAGGATCAGATAACGATAACTGCGCTTCTTTTCGACACGTAAGCGATCAGATTAAGGAGTGGCTAATGGAGACATTCGGAAAGAATTCGAACAGGGAGTAACGCCTTATTCTGTGCACGCTGACAAAAAAAGGTTGTTGTCATCCACGATAAGCATTTAGCGAGCCTCGAAGACCATGACAAGCCAGCTGACGACAGTTACCTAGTAGCGAGTCCTCGAATGCTCAACAGACAACAGCGATCTTAGGAATGGCACTAGTTCGCCTGCGCCTCCGCTACTCCCACAATGCAAGCGGGATCGTCGTTCCCCGGCACTGTTCGCACTTCCAGAACAGCACCCTATAAAGCTCGTCTTTACATCGTTCGCATCTTGCCATTCCTGCACCGATCTGGTGGCGGTCGAAATACTCCGTTTCAGTAACGCACATTATTTTCCTCCGATGGGAGTTAAGAGAATATGGCGTGGATAGTCTCACGATAGAAGTGAGTTTCGAGTGAACTCTGTTTCTAAACCTCGCTGTTATGAGGTGACTCCTCTGCTAGAGCATATTGCCGTGAAAGAATAGAGAACTCCTTTTCTACAGGCATCTAGAATGCCTGGGCACGTAATTACCCCTTCCGTAGTGATCATCACTTGCCGATCTCTTACCTGCTCTCCCTTACCTCTCGGAAAGAGCTCGTATGTAAATAGAAAAAGCCGCTTAGACGACTATCGAACAAGTATGGAGACTGCATATTCTATATGCAGTGACTATTTCTAGCACGACGCTAACAAGGATTCGGTCGTGTAAAAAAACCTGCTCTGCAATAAGCTCGGGAGAACTAAACTGGATTCAAACCTCGCTACTCTCACGTTCTCCCTTGCAAATTAAACTGAGCGTGCGTTTCTGGAGCGACTATCAACCTCTCTATACATGGTGAGCATAACGACATATCGATGACCGCTTCTTTTTGCCGCTGACCATTTTTCACCGAGCCCACCACTGACAAAGCGTTTTTCGATACTGGGTTCTTCCTTCAGTCGACGGTCGTGTCAGTGCGCTGTATCCCCAGGAGCGGAAATACAACTTAGGAGAGGAGGTAGGACTCTGGAGAGCACAGAGGAAATGTATATCGGCGGCCTCACACAAGCCCCACTCAAGGAGGTGAATCATGATAAATGCAGATCAGGTAGAAAAAGTGGTGAATTGCTATTACCACCTGTACGGGGAATGCGCGAAAGGACGTCTGAGAGTGAAGGACGAGGCGTGCGTTTACTGTCTAGAACGCGCCCTCGATGATATTCGCTTCGCTCTCTGTTCTGAAGATACTTAGCGGGTTCCTTCGAACCACCTTTTTTCTATTGATTATGCTTAGGAACGAATCGTGACGATTATGAAGACTGATAGACCGCGCTGTTCAGTCTGTGGCGATTATACTCTTACGAAGGGGTGGGTGGTTTTTTATCACAAACTGTCTGCATCCACTGCGCACAAGAGAAGAAATTCGTTAAAAGCAGCTCGAACTCTTGACCCTTTAGTTGCCCGCAGCAAAGGTTGGGTTTTAGGGGCGTATTTCTGGTGGCAGAAAAAGATACAAAGAAGAACAGCCAAAGCGAATTGATAGGGCGAAGAAGGGCTGCGATCCGACGCGCTTCTCGCCTCCTTATGACAAAAGAATGAGTGCGTTTCACAAGAAAAATATTGCTCTGCCGCTCAATAGT
>JBAXDW010000174.1:0-3714 GCA_037140755.1 Methanobacteriota archaeon | reverse complement strand
CCGAATATCGGCTCCCTTTGGTATTGAGCTACGCCACCCGTTCTTTGACAAACGGCTAGTGGAGTTCTGTCTCGCTCTGCCTGCAGAGCAGAAAATGCGGGGCGGGTGGACTCGCATAGTGCTACGTCAGGCAATGGACAAGCTACTCCCGCGAGAGATTCAGTGGAGAGTGAGCAAGTCAAACCTCGGTCCGGGTTTCGTGCGCAATCTAGCAACACATGATGGGGCCCTCATTGACAATGTCTTGACGAAACCCCCGCACGACTTTGAACAATACGCTGACGTGTCAAAGCTGCGCCGTGTCTTTGAGCGCTATAAGTGTCACCCTACAACAGGCGATGCGATGGTTCTATGGCGCGCTGCAAACGTCGCGCTTTGGATTTCCGTAAGCCCCGCTCAATCGCCAACAGAGATTGCATAAGAGTTAAGTATCGCAAGTGCCACTGCTTCGATTGCTCTATGGATAACGAAAAACGCCTCTGGATTACGCCGCGTCTCGTTACGCTCGGGAACATCCAAACGCTGACGGAAGATTTGGATGGAGTGAGCCCAGGGGACGACCCGTATGGGAGCTTCCTCCCCGGCTATTAGAGTTCTGTCTCGCGTTGCCTGCAGAGCAGAAGATGCGGGGCGGGTGAACCTGTATGACGTGCCGTTTTGGACCCATTTTCCATTTTATGGCTACAAAGCGCTGCGTGCCTCAACAACGCGGTTGCCTTTCTCTTTGTGCGCTAGGTGCCCGGCTCACATACGAGTTTCGCAATGAAATCACCGACGTGGGCGCCCACCGATTCTGCAACTGGCGCGCACTTTACCCGCATCAAATAAGCGACTGGTTTAAAGGGATATTCAGAGAGCATTTCGTAATTAGCCATCCCTTTTGCGATAATAAGCGAAGCGCGGGGCAAAATCTCTTTCAACTCAGCCGAGACTTCATCAAGTTTTATGCCAATTGCGTTTGAACCCGTCGTCAGGACTCGGTCGGCGACTTTATCCAGCCCGAACTCCCACACGTCTTCGATCGTGGCGTCCGTGAGGATATGCCCCCCGCGTACGACGAGGGTCACACGTCCGCCGAGCTTGCGCAGCTGCTCAATGAGCAGCCCGTCGTATACGATCTCTCCGACGTTATCAGCAACGTATACTACGTCCTTGATGAGCGGCTTTATCGCGTCCGTGTCATCGATGTCTAGCCCGTGCTGATAGATCGTGGCGACTTCTTTTTCAAAATCATCAGTTGCTACTTCAAAACCGAGTACTCCAAAATCAAAGGTATTTCCAATAATCGCGGCGATGACGGCGCTACGAAATGGATCGCTGCTCATTTGAATGATTGATTGAACCGTGGGCAAGAGTTTCACCGCAGTCTCGTTGGCGAGTCGTTTTACCTGGCGGTATGGATCGTCATCGCCAAGCACTCGGTACACTGCCCTGTGCACTTCAGTCGAAAGAAGTGCTATAGGGCCATCAAACCCTGTGCTGCACATCGCTTTTACTGCCGCTTCTTCAGCTTTGAGCTGCGTCGCGAGATCGTTCGTTGATAGCTTCGCTTCGTACAGTACCCGCGACATGAGACACGGGATACAATCGGGAAACACCTTCATATGAATCGACCTAGGGGCCCACTGCGCAATGAGTAGAAGCGCTTATCGGGTATAAGTGCTCACGTGACTAAGCGAATGAAAGTCGGCGAACTCGGTGAGCGTGCGTTGGTGGCCCTGATGGCTGAGTTGATTGAGTGCAAAGCAGTACTCTGTCCAGGGGCTGACGATTGTTCGGCGATCGCATATGGCGACCAGTATTTAGTCGTCACAACCGATATGTTGCACAAAAAAACGCACTTTCCGCGCGAGATGACCGGTTATCAGGTCGGATGGATGGCCACCGCCGCGACCTTAAGTGATATCGCCGCAATGGGGGCCTCACCCATCGGCGTGACGATGGCCGTTGGCATTCCCCGCGATACTGACGTCGCTTTTGCGCTTGACGTTATACGTGGCTGTAACGCGTGCTGCACGCAAAACGGAACCGCGCTTCTGGGTGGCGACACCGATGAGCATGAGGAACTCACACTCGCTGGCACCGCTATAGGCAGCGTGCAACAGGACAAGATGCTCACGCGGGCGGGGGCAACAGCCGGCAATGTCGTGTGCGTCACGGGGGAGCTTGGCCTTGCCGCTGCAGGCGTCAGGATGTTACTCGAAAGCCAATACGCGGACCACCCCCTACGAGATGGTGCTCTAACGAAGCTGTTCGAGCCGCAGCCGAGGATCGCCTACGGGCAAGCGCTTGCCGATTCGGGCGCAGTAACAGCGCTTATCGACACGAGCGATGGGCTCGGTCTCTCCCTATACGAGCTGTCAAGAGCTAGTAACTGCGGCTTTTTTTTGAAGGGGGCTGATCTCCCGATAAGCGAGGCAGCACGATCGGTGAGTCTGGACGTAGGGGATAGGTTGACGCTCGCGATATATCGCGGTGGTGATTATGAGCTCTTGTTCACGGCGCAACATGGGCGGTTAGCCGCTATCCCCATTCCGTACACCATCATCGGTAAGGTTACGGAATCTGGGATGCAGCTCGATGTCGATGGGGTCGTTCAAGAGCTTAAGGCCGAAGGGTACGAACACCTGACTCCTTCTGGACCGAAGGTGTAGTGCGCTGATTGGCTATGGCAACGCGGTAGATTACCGGAGACCTGTAAAGAGATGCCCAAGCCGGTGTAGTTGTTTTACAGAACCGAAGAGAGCGACCAACAAACCTATAGCTGCAAGATGCCAGCATTCATTGGAGGTCAGAGATGAGTGGCATCGCTGGTATCTATCACGTCAATGGCAAAACCGTTGATCCAAGTGAACTCCGTCGCATGACCGAGCGCCTTGCGCATCGCGGCCCAGATGGCTCAGATACGTGGCACGAAGGGCCGATTGGTTTCGGTCACCTTATGCTCTGGACGACTCTTGAGTCTCTGCATGAGAAGCTTCCGCTCGTCAGCGGCGCGCTTGGTATCACGGCCGACGCCCGTATCGATAACCGCGATGAGCTCATTGCCGCGCTCAACATCGCCACCCCGCCAACAGAGATCACTGACAGCGCCCTCATCCTCGCTGCCTACGAGCGCTGGGGCGAGTCATGCGCCGAGCACCTGATCGGCGACTTCGCCTTTGCGATCTGGGACAAAGAAAAGCAGCAGCTCTTCTGTGCACGTGATCACATGGGCGTGAAGCCGTTTTACTATTATCGGTCTGATGAGCTCTTTGTCTTTGCATCGGAGATCAAGGCGTTCTTGAATACGCCGGGGGTGCCGTGTGAGCTGAACGAGCTGTGGGTAGCATCCCACCTTACTGGCAACTACGACGCCAGAGAGATTACCGCATATGAAGGTATCCAACGACTTCCTGCAGCTCATTTTATTATAACGAAGCAAGAGGAGGCGTATGTCCGTCAGTACTGGTCTCTCGATCCGGCCCGCGAAATCAACCACGCCATCGTCACGAAGCCGGCTCTGGCCATGCTGCCCGCCGTGTTCATCAATCCGGGCGACGTGACGCTGATGACGGTGCCCGGCTATCCCGTGGCCGGCACACATACGAAATACTACGGCGGCGAGGTGCATCGCCTGCCGCTGTTGGCCGAGAACGATTTTCTGCCCGACTTGGACTCGATTCCCGCCGATATCCGCCGCCGCGCCAAGCTGCTGGTGATCAACTATCCGAA
>JBAXDW010000173.1:0-3716 GCA_037140755.1 Methanobacteriota archaeon | reverse complement strand
TCTGCCGGTTACGAAGTTTCCGGAGATCAGACTGTAAATTAGCTTTTTCAGGCGTCATGCCTACGTATCCATTTCTTAAGAATATAAATCTGGTTCTTCACCCTCGGTTTCCCCATCAGATTCTTAAATTCTATTCAGAGGGTTTCCATGCTATGACCATTGGTAAAACTCTTTGGATCATTATCTTAATAAAGTTATTTGTGATTTTCTTTATCCTGAGGTTATTCTTTTTTTCGGATTTTCTCCAGACAAAATTTAAAACTGAAGCCCAACCAAGTGATTATGTAATCGAGCAATTAACTAAAAAAAGATAAAGCCATGAATGAAACTATTAATGCGGTCAATGCTATAAGGCCAATTTGTTTTTTCATTTAATTTTGGCACCTCTTCACGATGGTTGTCTTCCTTACGTATAGCTAATATTTCCGATTTATCTTATAAATAATGATCGATTCCGATTAAAAGCGTAAATCAAGCATAAATGACACGATGAGCTAGCGAGGAAAGAACCGTAATTTGAGGCCCGAAACTCAGACCGCGTCAGAACGCTTAAAAAAGAAATAAGCCGGTAAAAGCGGAACGATAATCGAAACGACGAGAAAAATGACGTTTGCTGTATAACTGAGGCCGGTAGTAAGCTTTAAGAAGTCTCCGGCGAGGGATTGGATAGCGACGTTGTGACTGCCGGGATTGATCCAGAGCAGTATTTTTGCATAGCCCGGAAACGCCGTATAGGGGATACCTGAGGTGGGGCTCAGGCTTATAGCACCTAAGCCGAGTGCGACACCTCCATAGGTAAAGATCAACAGCAGGATCCAGACGAAGACGGCGCCCAGCAACGAGTCGAGGCTCGTGCGCGTCAAACTTGAGATCAGGAGTCCTATTGCTATGAACGACATGAGGTACAGCAGTATGATGCCCATAGAGAGGAACAGGTAGTCAATGTCGCTGGAGCTTGGGAATTTCCGCGTGATTAGGGATAAGCCTATGTAGAGCACGAGCGTCATCACGACGAACAGCCCTCCCGCAGCAGCAAGATACGCAACAAACTTGCCGAAGAGTATCGTGCCATGCCGAACAGGTCGCACAAGGAGCTGCACGAGCGTTCTTTCTGATCGCTCACGCGTAAGGGCATCATACGACAACGCAAGCGCGAGTATTGTTAAAATGACCTGGCTGTACGAATACACAACGCTCATCACGTAGTTGACCGGCTGCGTTGCCGGGTTAGGTGCTCCACTCGTTGGCGAAATTGACCGGGTAAGGTCGGTATTGCCGTAATAAGCGCCGATGAGCGCTAGCAGCACGAAGATAATTCCGAAGATGAGGAAGCGCCTCGTCTTTACAGCGGACTGAAATTCCTTTTGAGCGATCGTCAGAAACGTGTACGAGGACTCCGAAAATTCACTCAACCCGTTCTTCCCCCATCATTCGCACGTACGCCTCTTCGAGCGATGGTGACTCACGCATTGAGCGTAATCGGCCCCCTGCCCGCGTTATTACGTAATTCACGTCCTCGTTGATGCCTGGTCTGTAGTCTAGGCTAATCTTCAGCCTGTCGCACTGGATTGATTTTACACCTTTCACCGACTTGATAGCTTGGAGGACGCGTTCGTTCATGTTGGTGACGTCAGCTTCGAGTTGCACGGTTGTTCCGCGCACGCCCGCCATAAAGCTTTTTATCGTGGTTGGCACGGCAACGCGGCCGGACTTCATTGTCGCCACCACGTCGCATATTTCTGCGACATTTCTGACGTTGTTTGTCGCGACAAAGAGGGTCACATCATGTGCGTTGAGTTCGTGAATGAGCGCCAATATGTCGTGCCTGCCCTGCGGGTCAAGCCCCATGCTCGGCTCATCGAGAATAAGCAGCTCAGGCTCGTTCAGCATCGCTGCGGCAATGCCGAGTCGCTTTCGGTCTCCGAGCGAGTACGTTTGGACGAGGTCTGTCTCTTTGCCCTCTAGTCCTGCCAGCTTAAAGAGCTTCACTATCATCTCATCGCGCTCTTCGCGCACGCCTGAGAGATTGGCGAGGATTCTAAGATTCTTTTCCGCAGAAAAGTTGCCATAGAAGCCGGGGCGTTCAGCTACGTAACCGATTCTCTGTTGCACCTCGTGAAACTGAGTTGCGACCTCGCGATCGAATATCTTGATCGTTCCCGTAGTTGGCTTGGTGAAATTGAGCAACATGTTGATGATGCTCGATTTCCCGGCGCCGATCGGCCCCAGAAGCCCAAACGCAGCACCTTGTTCCACGGTGAAGCTTGCACCCTCAACAGCAATGGCGCCTTTCTTGTAGCGCTTGGTCAGTTCGAGGACTTCTATCGCGTTCATTGTAATCCACAGCTGCGTACGGCTGTAATCATGGAAAGTCAAATGCTATTATATAAACTAGGCGTTTCGGCGTGCGATTCACTTTTTCGCTCTATATAGATCTGAATGTACCAGTAGCGCAGCGTTGAAAGCGGGAGATAACCTATTTGTACTCCTTGAATATACGGTCGACTGCTTTTGATGTTGCTGCTTCGTCGTCAGCGTAGCGCGTCCGAAGGTCAAGCTCGAAAAGGCGCATCGAACGATCAATCTTGACGTCAGTACATTCTTCAATTTGCGCCGCCGGACTGTCGCCAAGGCTAGCGTGGAGTGACTTAAGCAGAGCCGTCTCGCGCTCTTTCAGCTTCTTGATCTCCGCTTCGTACTCCTTAATAAGATCTAGCAAGTCTTCTGCGACCTCCTCTTCGGCGTAGTTCCTGTCTTCTATCATAGTCTGACGTATAAAGGGATTGATTTAAATCCTTTGGGCCATATGCGCACCTGTTTAAGCCTATCATCTAGTAAGGGCTCTCTCGCGCACATTTCAGAGCTGCTTCGTTATGATTGGACGCGATCGCGCGTGTGAGTCCTGCTTTGGCCATATAACTTAAGACCACGTCACCCGAATGACGAGTTTAGCAAAACTATGTATAAATAGCAGTGTTGACGAAGCCGTCATGTGTGAAGCACGATTTCACCGACAAGGACTCAGCCACGAGTATTCAATCGGCCCGCGAGAAACTGAGGCACGGAAGCCGTAGTAGGTGGTCGTCATGCGCCTTTTAAAGAGATCTCTGGTGAAGCTTGAGGGTGAAATCACCCTCCTACCGGAGTCGGTGGATGACCTGTGGCATTTGAAACACCTTATTGAAAAAGGAGATCTCGTTTTTGCTTTTACCTTTCGTAAGGTTGAGAGCGCAACTGACAAATTGCGGCCGGAGAAGACAGAGCGGAAACCGATGCGGCTTGGGATTCGCGTAACATCTGTAGAGTTTCATCGGTTTGCCAACCGTCTACGTGTTGGTGGGGCCATCGAGTCAGGCCAGGACGTGGGGTCACATCACACGTTCAGCGTTGAACCGTTGCGCGATGTCTCGATCATAAAGCAGTGGAGGCGTGATCAACTGGATCGCATCACAAAGGCGATTGAGGAATCAAAGCGCCCTGAAATAGCAATTGTCACGATCGAGTCAGGCGAAGCGCATATTGGCGTGCTGCGGCAATACGGCGTTGAGGAAGTCGCGAATATCACGCAAAGCACCGGCAAGCTTGAGGAAAGCTCACAGATCGATTTTTTTGTCCAGATATATGACCAGTTGGTCCATGCAGGTGCGGAAGAATATATCATCGCCGGCCCTGGTTTCATAAAGGACGATTTCATTCGGTATGCAACGCAGAAGGAC
>JBAXDW010000172.1:0-3745 GCA_037140755.1 Methanobacteriota archaeon | reverse complement strand
AGACCATCCTTGGAGAATCTCTTCCTAGACATCCGCTCCAAATTGCAGCTGTAAGGATTTAAAATTGTCTAAGCGATAAGCCTGCGCGCATTGTGCCACACATCGGATATATATGGACGGTTCGTAAGCGAAGCACCTTATATGGGCTGTTTCGTCCTGTCGACAAGAAAAGGCAAACACCTCTGCGGAGGGGTGGGTATAGAGAATACATCACACGAGACTTTGCTCGCCTCGCTAAGCAACGCGAACAAGCTAACAGATCACGTTTGAAGGCAACGAAATGGCTCGCGTTAGCGACAAGATTAAGATTGAATAGCAAAAGATACTGGAATTGTGTTCGAAATAGAAGGAGTTTTAGGGAGACAAGTCCTCGATTCGCGTGGAAATCCTACAGTGGAGGTAGAAGTTCTCACGGGTTGTGGCTTCGGCAGGGCAATTGTGCCTTCCGGCGCATCTACTGGGTCAAACGAAGCACTTGAACTTCGAGACCACGAAACGGGCTTCGGAGGAAAAACCGTTTTCCAGGCAGTAAGTAACGTCAATGAAATTTTAGCAGAAGAACTCATCGGGATGGACGTTCGAGCGCAGCGAAGCATTGACCAATCGATGAACGACCTTGACGGGACTCCTAATAAGTCAAATCTCGGAGCAAATGCCATTCTAGGGGTGTCAATGGCCGTTGCTCGCGCAGCCGCAAATTCCGTCAACATGCACCTTTACGAGTATCTGGGGGGTCCGAATGCCTGCACGTTGCCCGTGCCATTGATGAACGTCATTAACGGAGGGGCGCACGCTGGAAACACACTGTCCATTCAAGAGTTTTTTATCATACCGATAGGAGCAGAGACGTTTTCCGACGCCCTCAGAATGGGCGTCGAGACCTATCACGAGCTAAAGCGAGTTTTGCAGGAGAAATACGGACTAGGGGCCACGAACGTTGGAGACGAGGGAGGGTTCGCCCCCCCACTTCATTCATCTTCTGAGGCACTCGACGCTATAATAACGGCCATCGGCGAGGCAGGTTACGTTCAGGAGATGCGGCTCGGTGTTGACTGTGCTGCATCCGAGTTCTACGACAAGACAACAAAAACGTATTCTATAGACGGCAAGCGACTCTCTTCCACAGAACTTAGCAATTACTACGAGGATTTAGTAGACCGATATCCTTTAATTCTTATCGAAGATCCATTCAGCGAGGATGCTTTTGAAGACTTCGCCCAGTTAACGTCGCGACTCCCTGGAACAATTATTGTGGGGGATGATTTGTTCGTCACGAACGTCGAACGACTCTCCAAAGGCATAAGTCTCGGAGCGGCAAACTCTCTGCTCTTGAAGCTAAACCAAATTGGAACGATGTCTGAAGCTTTCGATGCAGCAACTCTTGCCTTTCGGAATGGCTATTCGGTAGTTGTAAGCCACCGGTCAGGCGAGACTGAGGATACGACTATTGCCGACGTTTCAGTCGCATTAGGCTCAGAGTTCATTAAAACTGGTGCACCAGCACGGAGTGACCGCAACGCGAAATACAACCAGCTCTTGAGAATCCAAGAATTCCTCGGAGACGCTGCATCTTACCAAGGTCGACATCTACAGGCTTGACGACACGGGCCTAATGAATTTTCAAGAGGGCGCATAATTCAAGGGCGGGGGGAGAAACTGCACGAATGATACTCCGTTTTTGTTGCGATTCAACCCGGCCTCCGATTTCACGCTAAGGAACTGTGCATGCGCGACCATCTCTGGCATTCAATTCAGGCTATTGAGTCCCTCACGTAAGAAGGGGTCGACCGGGGGCCTGTGGACTATTGATTCCCGTTTTTTTACTGGAGCTATAGCTGTGTGGAGCACGTCATCCTCTAGGAAGGTACTCTCATGGTTCATGGAGTTTGTTAAAGAAAACGAGGTGTACGTTGCGCCTGCATCCTATATTCGCGGTCAATGGGGAGAGAAGAGCAACGAGGTCGCACTATCGATCCAGCAGGGCACATCATAGGCTTTTCCGATAGGAAACACCTCCAGCACAAATGTCCTGCTAGACGGTCGGAGATTCGTCTACTTCGTCACAGTCTTGATCGATAATAACTTCTAAGGAAACTACATCGAAGGCTACTTGTATATTTAGCACCTCTGTCGGAACTGTCGATAGCTTATGACAAGAATCGCCTCGCTTCTCGTCGCAGGCTTGCTTGTGGCGTTTGTCGCAGCATCCTGTATGACAGCACCTTCTTGGACCGGAGCAGCGGTGCCGAACAGCCAGACAATCGCACGTGTAACAGTCGACTCAGAGCCAAGTCAGCAGACTACAATTAATACGGATGGCCAGACAAACAAACAGGTGGAGACAACTCTCAGCTTGAATGCGAATTCAAAACTGCGAGTATTAGCATTTCAGTCCGCTGCGTTGAGCAACTCAACGCAAGCGAGCCGCCTTTTAACAACAAACAAAACCACCCGTATCATCGTTCCAATTTCAAAAGTCGAGAATACTTCAAGTATCGGCGCCCAGAATTCCAACGGATTCTTGTTTCCGACGTCGTTAGGGATCGTAATTATAGTCATTATTCTCCTGATAATTTTAGCCTATCTCATTTTGAGACTACTTCGCGACAATGACAATGCGCCACGTACCAGCACACGCCCCCCGCGCCGACAGTTCAGCCCACTTCAGAGCACCGTAAGGAGCAACCACGGCAAATTCCGATAAACGAGGCTGAAACCGAGGTTGAACGGGGGAAAAATTCAGCCGGTAGCGCAGATAGTCAGAGGTTTAGAAGCATACCCATAGATGCCCAAGAAGAAGAGCGAGAGCCGGAAGACAACTCAAAGTGAGCGCGAGCAGAGATTAAGACTTAGAAAGGCCGCAAAGAGCTAATTGGAGCGTCGGAGTCATATAGTGCCAAAGAAGCTTCTCTTTAACTGCAATACTTTTTTTCCAGAAACCACCCCCAACGCTATAAGCGCATTTCACTACACGTTAAAGGAGCTAAAAGAGTCAATTTGCTTTCATCGAGCCGATTGATCACATCCGCGCGGAGACCAGCTGCTTGATTTGCACAAGCGTGACGCCGACAACGGCGCCCTGACCATTCGACATCTTCATAGTAGATGTCGTTAATAGTTTCCTTAAAGCTTAACCGCGTTGCGCGGCACGAAAGAGCGTTTTTAGATAGAAGCTTGAAGGAACTACCCTGCTACAATCGATTACGCACGGCCTGATGTTCTAGGAGCTCGCTAGAATGCCAGCTAGAATGGTGCACTAACAGAGCCCTTATTTAGCGTACAAAGAAAGCTATGAATCGAAAGGAAGAGATACACACGCATACAGCTCGCGTTGGCCTAGATCTCCTGTGGGTGCAGAAATACCGCCCGCAATCATTCGAAGCGATGTTGGGCCAGCCTATCGTTAAGGTTCAACTAGAGCGAATTGTTGAAACCAAGAACTTGCCGAATCTGCTCTTCAGCGGCCCGGCAGGGACGGGCAAGAGTTCAGCCGCTGAAGTCGTTGCAAGGGAACTTTTCGGCGACGTTTGGGAGGGCAACTTCACAGAGCTCAATGCGTCGAATATCTTTGAACAAGGCCGCAAGTACCTGGAAGCGTCACGCAGTTTGGCGCGTTTTTACGACGAACGAAAGGGCGTGCTTGACAATTTCAAGCTGATTATGAATCGACTTGCTGGAATCGCTCCGCTAGCTGCTCCTTACCGAATTCTGTGGGCTAGCGTCTGTTCGTCAAACCGATAGAAGC
>JBAXDW010000171.1:0-3763 GCA_037140755.1 Methanobacteriota archaeon | reverse complement strand
CGTCGTCCCTCATTTTATCATCTACCGCCACTGCCCCGGCAACGGGAAAGGTAAAAACGACCTTTAAAGTGTACGGAAAGCTCACCGTCAACACCACCACCAACCATAAAGGCATCGGTAACGCACTCCTCTCTCTCCTCAAGTACAACGCCACGAGCAAGAAGTACGATATCATCCTCTCCACGACAAAGACGAACAACACGCCGGGGCCCTCGGCACCTACACCTTCTCCGTGAAGGAAACGAAGGCGGGTACCTGCTACTACAAGGTCTACTATGCAGGCACGGCGACGACATATCTGCCGAAGACGAGCGCGTCGGTGAAGGTGGTCGTGACGTAACGGGGCTGAAAACATCAGAAGGGCGCCCTGTCATTCATCTCTTGACAGGTCAGCATTGTTTCACTGCAGACAGACTACGTCACTTCCCCTCTTCCATCATTTTGGGAACTCGGTTAGGCGCCGGTCAGCGGTTACTTAAAAAAATTGCTTGGAGGGTATTTTCATGCCGTATCTAGATGCAGTCTTGCGTCGGTCGCTCCTAGCGCCTCTGTGTAGCTGGTCAACTCTTGCTTAGTGAATTTCAGCTTAAGCGACGCAAGGTTTTGATTGTACGAGTCACTATGCGCTGTTTCCGCGCGATTAGCGTGCGACCCTGTATGAGCTTCCGTTGGACTATCAGGAAAGGGCCCATTCTGGGGTTTATATTCAAAAAGCAGCCCTTTGGAGGCCACGACGCGGGTTCGAATCTCGCCCTCGGCCTTTGATTTTTTTTCCGTTTTCAGTAGTAATAAGATGTTTACTCCCAGTGACCTCGCGAGCGGCGCCAATGAATTTTAGCTCCATAATGAATCAATCTTACACTGAGGTGTGAGATATCTTATTTTTGAGCAGCGCCATGAATATCAAAGACAGCATCGATGATGTTTTTTTCACACAACATTAAGCTTATATCGAACCAACAGGCCATATTGAACCAATGGAGCTCCACATCGGAGAAGCGTTCAGTATTGATCCCGGGTACCTCGTCTCTGAACGAAGTGCCGTCATAGGACAGAGCGGAAGCGGAAAAAGCTATCTCGTAAGTGTCATATGCGAGGAACTAGCCGCTAATGACCTCGGTTTTGCGGTGATTGATACTGAAGGAGAATACGCTGGATTATCTGATCATTGCCCTAACATCGATTCAGTTGATATTGAGAGTCTTTCAAAGGATGAAGAGCGCATTCAACAACTTATCACAAAGTCGAAAAAAGTAGTCCTCGATGTCTCCGAAACGGAAAAAAAAGTCATAAACGATTTTTTAGATAGCATTTATCGGGTCGCAACCGATCTGTTTAGAGAAGGACAGCACAAGCAGTATCCTTTTTTAATTGTCGTTGAAGAGGCAGACATCTACATTCCGCAGTCAAAGCGCGACGGACTTGAGATCTTACAGGTTATAAGCAGACGAGGCAGGAAAAGGGGTCTGGGAATACTTTTAGCGACCCAGCGACCTGCTTTGGTTAACAAAAATGTACTAAGCCAGTGCAACAACGTCTTCATCGGAAAGCTAACACTTAAAAACGATATCGATTCGGTGCGGATATTCTTCTCCTCGATGGATGATGCGCGTCAACTAACAGGACTCGAACCAGGGCAGTTTTACGTCCAAGGAACGATCTCTGATCCATCTTTTATCAAAGTGAGAAAGCGAAAATCGCCGCACGGAGGGGCGACGCCCACGATAAAAAGTCGTTCTGATCCCACACTAGATCAAACATCACACTCAGAAGTGAGTACATCGCAGCATCTCGAGGAGAGTGAAAGCGCTCGAGTCCAGCGTGCCCTTGACACCACGCGGGGAGCTAGGAGGGTCACTCTTATTCACTACGACGACGTAAAGGCGCTCAATGCCTTAAATCACAACAAGCGTAAGCACCACATTTTAGGCACGAGTGAGAGCGTAATGGACGTCAAACGTCTTGTGCTGCCCATCCTTTCAGTTGATGTCCGAGAGTTGAAAAAAAGACTTATTGGAACAAAGTTCGTTGATTACAGGATCTTGATAGACGCCATCACAGGAGATATACTCAGCCCTGATGGCACACATCGACGGTCCGAGAATCTACGTTGCCTTACTGATTTGAATCCCATTCAGCTGAAGATTATGGACTTCATTCTCACCAATAAAGGCGCAAGCTATGCAATGCTACAAGAAGTGCTGCCCGGGAAGCGTTTCAAGCCAAGCTTAAAAAAACTTGAAGAGATGCACCTCGTAGGCTTTAAAGACGACACTTATTTTCCCTTGCTTGATATCTCTTATCCGAAATCCCTTGAGTCGCAGAATGCCAACGCTTTGAAGATTAGAAATGGTCGCACCGACAACGTCACTAAGCCGAAAATTTCAAAGCAAAAACTGAACGGACTTATTAGAGCTTTATACCCTGGATGCGAAGTTATTGGTGTAGATGTCGTATATTCGACGGTTCTTGAGGTCCTTTATGCCCGTGACAGCAAGAAAAGACGTGTCAAAATAGACGCATTAACAGGAAAGCGCGTCGAATCACTCGATTTGCTGCCCGATTATACGAATTGAGCTGTTCTTAATCCGATTTCGGGCCGATATGTTTATCAAAAGAGGGGTGATCGACTCGATCATGTATGACGCCTCAAGTGGTCCGGCATCAAAAGGAGTGAGCCCTTCTATGTCCTTGACTAACCCCATAACGGTTTTTTTAGGCTTTTCTGAGCCACAAGCGAAGACGTCCAAGCCAAGCTTATCTTTAAGATCGATAAGACGCGCAGCAGGCGTTGTGTGAAACGCTGAAACGACCTCATTTTCTGAGAGAATGCTTTGTATCTCCAACGCGGCGCTTCCATACTTCTTGGAAGGCTCATAGCGCAAGAAACCATCCTTAGTCATGGGAACGACAGGCGACACTACTATCGCGTTTGGGTCGAGCTTGTCCTTAATGGCAACTGCGGTGGGCATCGCGTATTGGTACTGCAGCGCAAGCACTACCACGTCGCAGTCTTCTATCGCTTGAGCGTTGTCTCCACCGTATAACTCGCACGTTGTTCCCTTTTCTAATAATCGCTCTTCACAAAACGTTGCCGCTTCCTCGGCCTTTTCAGCGTTTCTTGAGCCTATAATAACGTCATGTTTTGGAGCCCAGCGAAGCGCTAGTCCCTCTCCGATATTTCCTGTGCCACCAAGCAAGGCAATACGCATTAAAAATCCCCGCTTCTAGATTAGCTAAGATGAATTTATAGGCTTTTGTCCTTTTTGACGCAAAGCAGACGCTGTTCCGCGCCAGCCTCGAGTTCTCGCTGTCTTGTTTAGCATAAAAAAAAGCCATCTCGATTTGGACAAAAAGCAGGATCCCCGCAAGGCAAGCTCCAATGGACCAATCGGCCGGCCTATTTCAAATAGAAAAAAGAAGACCCCTATATGGGGAACTTCTTACCGCCTCATCAACAGGTAGACTAATCCAGCAACGAGTGCCGGTATTCCAAGCCCAAGCAGCGAGAACTCTAGAACAGGTTGTGGGGGTAGGCTCGCGACACCGCTCGTTTGGGCTGCAGGAACTGACACCTCTGGCACCGAGTCATTCGCTACTACTTCGGGCGCACTCTTCGTCGTCACCAGGGTCGCAGCTGCTGGCGTTGGCGTCGCTGTTGGCGTGGGGGTTGGAGTCGCTTGTTTTACTGTTGTCACAACTTTTGGTGTTGGCGTCGCTGTTGGCGTGGGGGTTGGAGTCGCTTGTTTTACTGTTGTCACAA
>JBAXDW010000170.1:0-3765 GCA_037140755.1 Methanobacteriota archaeon | reverse complement strand
GTATGGGTTTGTAACACACAGTCCAAGATCTGCTCACGCTGATTAATTTCACGTATCGGATTAGTGTATCACACCCGTTCCTGCCCCCTGTAAGGCGTAAGATCACCAGTAGCTATCGTCAATATCGTCGATATCGTAATCATCATCGTCAAAACCGTAAACATCGCCAGACGACACGCTCAGCCGCTGTGGGTCTACGCGGTAGGTTACGAGGCACAGCGCGTGTATCCCTGACTGCTGCGCAGTTTGCAGGCTATAATCGGGAACACTGTCAAAGGTGAAGTCAGACTTGAAGACCTCGAGCTCTGCGATGAGCGCTGGGATGTAAGGGTATGAGATAACGCGGTTGTGTATCAGCATGCCCAGGTTCTCGTACGCTGCCGCTGATTCTTGTGGGTTAAACTTGACGCGCTTCACGTAGACGCCTTTGTGCTCTGCTGCTTTTAATATGGCTTCGTCATAACCGTAGAGAGCCCGCACCGAGACAGCGTCGAAGGTAACAAACGTCCGCCTCACCCACGCGATCTGATCTTCGATAGGCTCTGCGGGCGTGCGCTCGAAATGGACGACAGCATTCTTTTCTACATCGTAGACCAAGAGCGTGCTCTCGTCATCGGCGCGCGCGGGAATCCACGCTATTATGTAATCATGCTGAGGTAATGGTTGCGTGCGTACATCCTCAACCACACATTCTTTGCACTCTTGAAAGAGCGTTCCACGTAGCCGGTTCAACGCTTGGGTCGTTGCGTCGACCTGATCGTCGTGCGCGGCATTGGGGAAATTGAGGAGTTCCTGAATGTAATCGCGTACCCATTCGTAGGCGGGATCGTCCGGTCGAGGTAAATACACGTTCCCAGACTGCCATACGGGCAGGCAGTTGAGCGCTCGAAGCTCTTTCGAACCTTTCACCGTTATCGGGATCAGACCGGGGATCGTGTGTTTCAGGTGGGTGGAGAGCGCAGCGCCGAGGGTCTGTGCTTCCAAGATCTTAGCTGTTGAATCAGGCCATTTTGCTGACAGATCTCGAATCGCTTGTACCGTCTCGTCAAAATCGAATCGGCCACGCACCTGATCTAGTAAGTAGAAATCAGCGCCTTTGCGCCCCCAGACCTGCCCTACCACATAATCCGACGTTGCGCTCTTCATCTGTGCTGTATCCCATGATTGGATGACCGTATCCATAGCGGGTAGATCATCCGGGTCATAGTAGCATATCCACCCTTCCTTAAAGACGGCTGCATAATCCTGCAAAAACTCGCAACAGAACTCCTGGGAAAACCGCCACTCGCCGATGGCGCGCCGTTCCTGCTGCAAGTATTCCTTTGGGATGCGCGGGCACTGGTCAGCCGTCACTTTGACCTTCTTCCAGTCTTCCTCTTGGTCCCATGCGTGCCAGAATATGCCCTGTTTGCCGTGGGGGGTGCCGAGGAGGATTAGCCTCCCTTGTGAAACGGCGAGCATGGGCCTCACTGCGTGATAGAGTTCTTCAGAGACCAGCGCGGCTTCGTCAAGGAGTACTAAAGAAGGTCCGCTGAAGCCTCGTATGTTCGTCTCCGACCCAGGGAGTGCGACGATGCGGCTGCCATTACTGAGTTCGAGCTTGTCGGCTGACTCGACCTCGCTGCCGCCCGGCCTGCCAAGCTGGCGATAGAAGGTGCTGATCTTTCTCAAGAGCTCCCCTGACTGCCGCAGCGACTTGGAAAGGATTAGTACCAGCGACCCGGGGTAGATTAGGATGTGATGGAGCCCGAGAACGGCGACGATGGTCGATTTACCGGATTGCCGCGAGCAGTTGAGGATGATGTGCTTTTCTGTTGAGAGGAGGAGGTCACGTTGCCAGGGATCGGGCTCGATGTTTAAGCTTCTGGCGAACGCTATGGGATCTCGGGGAACCCTAATCTCAACCTTTGCCTGAGAGGCTTGATGCCTTTCCAATTTGTTAATTCTCGACTGATGCTGGCGCATGCGATTTCTCTTCAAGTGCTGTTATTCGTTGCTCGTGGTCAGTGATTTCGATGACCCGCAAGCCGATCTCCACTGCCCGCAACTTAATTCTCAGCTTAGGCTCAAGCTCGAGCGACGAGCTGTCGGCGTTTCGCAACTCGGTGACAGCCTCGTTGTACAAGTCGCGTATGTCTTCTGCGGTTTCGATTTCAGTGTCGGATAGACGCGTGTCTATCCCTTTTTTCGTCAATCCCTTACCCCGCTGTTTGCGCTTGTAGGCCTTGTCGTATTCTCGACGTCGTGCGCGATCTTTGTAAGGCATCTTTTGCTGTTCCTTCTTCATTTCACGGCAACAAGTACGGAGGCAAAGCTCACCCTGAGAAACAAGAGGAAACGCTTATAACGACGCGCGTTATGTGTTATCTTGTTTCTGGGCGCGCGGTGTGCGGTGTCCGGATAGACTGAACGCACATCGCGTCTCCAAGAACTTATCGTATTAATATGACTTTGTTTTGAACTTAAACTTTGTGCATACTTTTTTTTATAAAAAAACCCGCTGTGAAGTTTTTTATAAAAAATATGTCGAAAAATGGCGTTAACTGGTCGCACTATTTTCATGCGATTTGTGTAGGGCGTCAGATGTAAGAACACGATCAGGGTGAAAAAGGAGAATTTGTATCCAAACGTCGGCACTCGCTTTTTGTGCTTGCCTTCCGCCACAATTCTCGCAGCTGATTAAGTCTCAATGGACGGCTCTAGTGCAGCCGATTGTAAAAGAGCGATGGGCTCGAGGCGATTTGAATTCCCGACCTTCGCCGTGTAAAGGCGATGTCAAGGATGCAATTTATTCACTTCGGAGATAGCTTTTCATAGGAGTCATTGACACAAGCGGTCTTGATGAGAAAAGACCTCCTCATTGAGCTTTTTCAAGCGGCCGAAATGCGCCGCTGGAACGACAAGCTGTGCCCCGTCCCATTGACCGAACTCGATAAGCAGGGACACAAGATGAACATCGCTTACGTGCTTGGCAAGTTTGCCGAAAACAGCAGCGACTTCAGCTGGACCGAGGTCATTGAGGGAGGTCTGTTTGAGTACTTCGAGCGCCTCACTCTTACCGACTTAAAGCCCCAGATCTTCGAAAGGATCAAGGCAAACGACGAGACGTTTAACGAGCTGAAGACCGAGGTCTACGCGCGCTTTCAGCCCCTTATTTCTGATCTAAACGGGCTTGACGAACGGTTTGAAGCGTATCTGTTCCACCCACCGGACACCGTCAGCAGGAGGGTACTCGACGCAGCCCACTTCTACGCGACCAAGTGGGAGTTTGACATCATCGAACGCGAAAATCCGAGCGATTACGAGATTGACGAGATCCGGCGAGGATTACAGAGACGCCAAGAGGCACTCGCTGATGTCGAAGGATTGCGCTACCTCGCCCTTTTCCCGACCTATCGCAGCTTTGTCGACTTATGCGGGCGCTTGCGATTTCAAGTACGGTGGGGACAACTCTACCGAATCCCCCGGACCTCCGTGCTCGGCCACATGCTCATTGTCGCGATCCTCTCCTACCTGTTCTCGCTCGAGATTGACCCGTGTCCCAGGCGCAGTGCGAACAACTACTTCACCGGGCTGTTCCACGACCTGCCCGAAGTCCTCACGAAGGACATCATCAGCCCCGTTAAGAAGGCGGCGACGGGCCTTGACCGCTTTGTGAAGGACTTTGAAAGGGAAGAGATGGAACGCAGAATTTACGGGCCAGAGCTTATACCAAAGGCGTGGCAGCCCGAAATGCAGATGTTTACCGAGGACGAGTTTGTCTCA
>JBAXDW010000169.1:0-3785 GCA_037140755.1 Methanobacteriota archaeon | reverse complement strand
AAGTTGACGCGTTGTTCTGCATGTGCGCCGATCTCGGGGCTCATTTACCGAAAATAGCCGTCGAGAGGATGTGCGAGATTCCCGTTGTCTCCATAGAAACTGCAGAGGGACCACAAGCATTCATCAGCGACGTCGTGCTGCCAGGTGTTTTAGACGCTATGGAATGTGAGGGTACTTTCTATAGGATGGACAACGTGCCGATCTACGTGCGAAGCTTCTGCGATCCGCCATTTGACTTTACGAAGTCAAATGAAGATACGTGTACACAGTTGCGTGACGCCATTATACAGAAGCTGGAAGCACGCGAAAAGGCAGAGGGAAAAGAGACGCAGGCGAAGCCTCAGACGACGACTCCACTATCCGACGAAGAGTTTGGGCAACGTTTGGACAAGCTCGTAACCAGAACCGTTTAACGATGCAGGAGGGGAGGGGAGTGGATATAATTCTAAATACCGGCAGCACCGCATTTCAGGGTGCTGTCATTAAAGGCGGGCGCAAATTCACTGACGACTATACAAAAGAAGCGGCATACTGCGATATTAATCCAGAAGACTTTGAGGAATTAGGCAAACCGTGGTTTGTGAAAGTCACCAACGAGTACGGCGACGGCGTCATCCTCAGGGCGAAAAAGACCGACAGGCAGCAAAGAGGAGAGATCTGGGTCCCCCGTGGTCCGTGGGCGAATATTGTCGTAACCCCAGTAACGGAATCTACAGGCAGCCCTCGATACAAAAACTTAAAGGTTCAAATTGAGAAGGAGGGCCACGGCCCTGTGCTTGGGCCTAAAGAGCTCATGGAAAAGTACTATACCAAACGGGAAAGACCAAACTGGGAGGCGAATCGTAAATGGACCGCTTAGCGCTGACACCAAAAGACGTCGAATATCTTGTACTCGAAGCGCCAGTAATAGCACCGGACGTCGTGTGTGGCAAAACCCTTGAAGAAATTGCTCAGTTGCCAGTTCGCGAGGGAAATACGCAGTGGCCGCTCGGGCGGTTTTTCACTGTCTCCGGGAAAGTAGCAGACTCGGTAGAGGATCAAGGAATAATTATAGATGGCGACGTTCCACGCGTCAAATACATCGGCGCGAGGATGACCGCCGGAGCTGTGCTTTGCAAAGGGGACGTTGACATGTATTGTGGCGCATGGATGAAAGGCGGTAGAATACGGGTAAAGGGAGATGCTGATGCCTTTTGCGCTATCCAGATGGAGGGCGGTGATATCCTCTTTGAAGGGAACGTATTTGACTACTGTGGCGCCTCTTATCGCGGTGACTGGCGTGGCATGAAAGGCGGTAATATCGTTATAAACGGGAACGCAGGCCAAAGCGTCGGAGAATACATGATGGGTGGCACGATAACCGTCAAAGGCGACGTCGGCATTAATGCCGGGATTCACATGGGTAAGGGCATTGGAAAGAAAGATACCCCGCCAACCATAATCATTCACGGAAACTCGCCGGGGCGCGTCGGTGCAATGATGAACCGCGGCAACATCTACGTGTTCGGAAAAATCGGAGCCATGATGCCTGGTTTCTCTGCGGACGGCACCGAAGAGCTTGAAATCGATGGAGAACAAGCCACTTTCCAAGTTCTAGATGGCGACTACGCTGAAAACGGAAAAGGCAAGCTATTCGTAAAAAAATAATAAAGTGCGCTCGTGCGCGAGTGATGAGTGGCCTTGTTTGCGTGAGGCGATCAGAGGTCGCTTAAAACCGTAGCAGACGAAATAGCTCCACTTAAAAAAAGGAACTTCTTACATATAAGCGGAGTTTAACGTCTTTTTGTCCAGATCCGCTTTAGCGAGAGCTGTGGCTAGCTTTTTTTAAAGTTAGTAATAAGAATAGACATACAATCCATATATTACTGCAGTGATATCTATTTTTAAGTAGTCCTAGCGGCTTCTCTTCAGTATTACTAGAATGGTAAAGGAGTGGTAGTACGACAGCAACTTACGTTCTCGTTCATGGCGGTAACATGTCTACAGAGACCTGGAACAAACTTACTATAGGAAATCAAGTTTACACTCAAGACGGCAAGATGGGTGGCACAATTTGGGATGGGGCTGTTTCTGCTCTCGAGGCATATAACCACCGCGCTTTTGCGCCGACACTCATGGACGAATACAGCAGTACTCTGGCCGAGCATATCGAGCAGATTTGTGCGTTAGTTGCCGAAAATAATCTGAGAGATACTATTTTGGTTGGGCACAGTTACGGTGGGATGATAATAACCGGTGTTGCGGCTAAAATGGCGGACCGAATCAGCCATTTGGTGTACGTCGATGCCGCATTACCCGATCCGGACCAATCACTGTTTGACGTTGTTGTTTCCGGTGGTGGCGACCCAATGTCGGTCGCCGGGCTGGAGCCGGCCGCGCCTTACGTGGAAAAACTGCAGTTTGACGCCGAGAAAGTAAAACCGTTACCTAAGACCTATATTCTCTGCACGGAAAGCGAGTTTGCGTCCATGACTCATGTCGCCAAGAAAAAGATTGAAGCTGCCGGCAACGAATGGGCCTACTTTGAGTTGCCAACATCCCACGTGCCAATGGCATCCATGCCAGAACAATTCTACAAATTGCTGCTGGAAATCGCTAAAGAATAGCAGTTGAAAAAGCACCCTACTTTTATCTGGAGATGGATCGAGACGCAGTAACTCCCTCCTGAATAGCCGAGGTTAACCGTTTTAATCTCCTTGAGCACCGTTGCTTTTCGATAATACACAGTCTCTGCTTTTTCTCTTTATTGCGTTGGTAACCGTGATAACCGGGAGTTTTGTAGCAGGCAGCTTCTTCACCACGTAAACCCGATATGGTTCGAATAGTTGAGCCAGTCGCTACCGGCCAGTGTATGCTCGTTGTAGCGTCGTTTTTTGTTCTGTACGATTAAGAACGTTTATGTTCGATCACGTTTATCAATTTGTGATTTGAATGAAATTTACTGACCAAGGGATCATCTTTATCGTCGCGATTACTGTGCTTAGATCGGTATTGGCAGGGGGCTGCGCCACTAACGTTCAAACGGTAAATACCGCGCCTAGAATCGTGTCTGTAGGAGCTCTACTGCCGCTCACGGGAGACGCAGCGAGCGTTGGCGAAGGTATTAACAGCACCCTTTACGCGGCGGAAACCGACATCAATAGCTACCTTGCTGCGACTAACGCGAGCATGAGGGTACACCTAATCGTAAAAAACACCGGGACTACACCTGATAGGGCGCTTGCGGCGTTGAAAGAGCTGCACGCCGAAGGGGTAGAGGCTGTGGTCGGGCCTTACACGAGCGCCGAGTTAAAAGCAATTGCTCCGTACTCTAACGAAACTGGGATGGTACTCATAAGCTACGGTAGCACGGTCACGTCGTTAGGCATTATGCGAAACAACGTGTTTCGGCTCGTGCCAGATGATAGCAATCTTGGCCCTGCCCTCGCGGCGCTCATGCGGAGTGACGGGATACGGGTGCTCGTACCGTTCGTACGGGACGATATCTGGGGTAATGGGTTCATAAATGACATGAAGGCGACATTCGAGCAAAAAGGCGGACTCGTCGAGGCCGGCGCGCGATTTGCGCCAGGTACCACGAACTTTACGGGCCTGTTGGATACGATCAGGCCGCAGCTGACCCAAGCGATCGCCCAGTATGGGGTGGGTTCTGTTGGCGTTCTCTTCATCGGTTTTAGCAAGGAAACGGTGCCGATGATCATGCAAGCGGGCAATGACTCGCAGTGGTCCTCAATTAAGTGGTACGGATCAACTGCAACTCCGATGAACTTGATACAGAACCCTCA
>JBAXDW010000168.1:0-3836 GCA_037140755.1 Methanobacteriota archaeon | reverse complement strand
ATTTGAGCGCTCTCGACGACGCTGAACTTATCAGCGACAAGTTTGCTGAGCTCTTTGGCGCACGTCGCGGGCCTGAGGTATTTGCGTGGCTAGAAGATGTGCTGAGATTGAAAAGCCATCGCCCGCTTACCTCGTAATGAGCTGCCCTCGCGTGAGTGATTTATACAAATTATCGAGGTATGCCTTTCGTTCTTTGATCGTCGGTTGTAATTGTTCAATAAACGCGATCCCGCCCAGGCGCGTTATTTCTTGCTCCACTTCCGTAGCGTCCTTATCGAGTTGCGTGAGTAAGTTAACGGCATTATCCCTCAGAGCGACCGCGTCGTTAAACATCGTTGCCGCGTTTCGTACGACGTCTTCCGCCTCGGTCGTAATTAGCGTCTCATAGCGGTTCATCCACCAGGCGATATTGTCCTTATACCTGGCCTTATCGTCGGCAGTATCACTACGTCTAAAAATTTTCATAATCTTCGCTCTGACTTTATCCAGGTTAATAGCCATCTTTAAGCCCTCGGTTTTACATATATCACGTAATGATATTACAGCGGTTCGTCGCTTTGCTTAGTATTTCGGGCGCGCTGTGCGTGTATCGTATCACGGGTTTACTCATATAAACGTCGTCCATATATTATCTACCCCTTACAATTCGAAACATAAACGGACGACCACCTATGATCGTCTGAAATAGCTTTCCGAGTAGCTCCTTTCACATTAGCGGCGTCGCTTATACGTGACCTCTCTATTTTGATGCCGCTTTGCTTTTTCTAAATGGATGCATCTGTGGCATCCTCATAATATTATCCTTAATGCGGATTATCCGCTATACGATCATCGAAGTAAGCGCGTATCAACCATGTATGTGCCCCCAATGGATTCCGACGGTTGAATAGTCCCTACTCTCCCGTTTTTTTCAACTAGCGTTTTGGAGACCGGAAGTGCTGGTTCGCCTGCTATTTGAGCGCTCTCGACGACGCTGAACTTATCAGCGACAAGTTTGCTGAGCTCTTCGGCGCACGTCGCGGGACTGAGGTATTTGCGTGGCTCGAAGAAACCTTACTTCGGAAAAAGCTCGAAAGAACTCGACTCATACTCTCGTGTAACTCTGAGTCTTTTTAGGAAGTGCGTCCGTGAGGGTGAGTTTTCTCGTTTCTCTGCACCGTTTACTATTGAAGACCGTAAGTTAGTTCCAGGTTGACTTCTGGTCGCAAAAAAAAACTCGAACTGATCGAGTCGCTGCTCTGTAGTTTGTCAGCGTTCGGTTTAGTTCTACTCCTTTTTTGGGTCCAGACCATAAGAATTGCTTGTGATCTGGGAAAGTCTTATCTGCGATAAGCGAACCATGCTTATTGAGATCATAGAAAGCTAGCTATGAGCTCAGGAGAAAGGGGCCTAAAAGGATGAAAGTCACTGTACGAGAATTTAAGTCAGTATCGTGCTTCGCGGAGGTGGAATTTGAACGAACGTGAACTACATGCTCGATTTCGTGAGCTGGGTTTTAAGCTCCCTCACTCATCTGTCAAGAGGTGGAGTCGGCAAGGATTGCTACCTAAACCCGTCGTAGCTACGTCTCGAGGAACGGGTGGCGGACGAGGCCGTGCTGCTGATTGGCCAGAAGCGACTGTAGCACAGGCAGCCGCAATCTATTCGATTCGCAACCAGGGGTATCCGGGTCTGAAGAGACGCATCTCACCACACACAATCTCGACAATTAGCGGCTTCGCGAATACGTTCTTTATGTGGCTCGAACAGTATCGCACGAACGTCAATGATCCAAAACTCGAGGATTTTGGCAACCGATTCTTCACTTCGATCGATGTGAAAGTTCCTAGCGAGTACGTCAAAGACACAGATATCAGAAATGACAAAGGAGAAGTTTGGAAGGGGAGGGATGCACTCTTTGATGAAGCTCGCGAAGCTCTCTCGGTGAAGTGGATTACGACTGTTGAAAAGGTAGCGCTAGGTATTCCCCTCATGACGCCCGTGACGATACGATACTATTTCGGGCGGATTGAACCGGATAGGCAAGAGGAGGATACACACGCCCCACTACGCTACCTTATTGGTGCGGCGATGAAGTCCAAGATAGATATGGTACGAGTTATTTCTCTCAGTTCTTCTAAGCTCGAACAGCTTCCACAAGTGGCCGAGGACGATGCGTTTCTAGGTGCGAAGATAGAAGATGAAGGCTGGATACGACTGAGCGACTCTAAAGATCGTGGCGACGTAGCAGATCGGCTGACGGGTTGGATCTCCTCTTCAATCGGGTACCCAAGTGCGGAGGTCGGCGAGACGTGAACAACTTGCTGAAATTGTTTTTTCCGGTCCGCCGTGCTTCGATTGAGCTGCCGTCCTTTGTAAGGAGTACGCATTAGGATGCGTTGTATGGTCTGATTGCACCCAAAAAGATCCGAAATCGAGCGGCAAATAGCCGCCCGCGCGCTAAACAATGTCGAAGCTGCCAAAATCGTTGGCTGTCATAACAGCACGGTCTCGCGTCACATGCTTCGCTGTTTAACACCTAAAGTGCGTGAACGTATGCGAGCAGAAGCAAACGAACTCCAAAGTGAGGGGGTTCTTGATCGGCTGAGACGGTCACATCAAGTGACGTTGCAGATCTTGGACGGAGCGATCAGCAAAGGAGACTACCGAGTTGCGCTTAAGGCGCTCGAAGTAGAGCAAAAGCAACTCATGTTCGAAGCCAAGTTAACGGGTGAGCTGAACGAAGCACCGAAAGTAAACTTGGTGCTGTCGCCGGAATTTATAGAGCACAGGCAGGCAATGATGCGGGTGCTTGGACCTCATCCTGAATTACGGGAGGAGTTGGCTCAAACGCTACTTGAAGCGGATACGGCACATAAGGAGGCAGGCAACGATAGCAATGGCAAGGAGTAACAGTATGAATCACGACCTTGCCGTCGCCCTGAGTTCCGTTGTCTTTGCGAGGTCTCTTGGCATAGAGCCAGATCCCTGGCAGTCGGAAGTCTTGCGTTCAGATTCTAAGCGAATAATTCTCAACTGCGCGAGACAAACTGGGAAAAGCTCAATCGTTGCAATTCTTGCCCTTCACCATGCGCTATATATTGACAAATCCATGGTCATAATTATTTCACACACGCTCCAGCAAGCGGCCGAGACGTTTCGAAAATGCCATGACTATTTCCGACAGATCGCCCAGCCAGTTCTTTCAATCACGCAGTCAGCTCAGAGGCTGGAGCTGAAAAACGGATCTCGGATTATCACGTTGACAGGACAGCGCCCCGATAGTATTCGAGGCTTCTCCAACGTTTCTCTCCTAATTATTGACGAAGCAGCGCAGGTTTCGGACGAGGCGTATTCGGTGGTGTGTCCAATGCTTGCCGTAAGTGGTGGGCGCATCATCCTGCTGTCTACACCTCATGGCAAGCAGGGCTTCTTTTTTGAGGCGTGGGAAAATGAAGATGAGTGGCTTAAAATTGCAGTCAATGCAGATCAGTGTCCCCGAATAACTCCCGAATTTCTGGCTGAAGAACGCAGAAAACACTCCGCTTGGGTTTTTCAACAAGAATACTTTTGTGAGTTTCACGATACAATAACGTCGGTTTTCAGCCGTGACGTGATTGATAGAGCGTTCGTAAATCGTCCAGCACGCTCTATTGATTTCATGGATGAGGCTGAAGATAGTTTGTGAACGATACTCTCGTGACCCTTATTAAGGGGGCGTTTTTCTACAGTGATGGAAGCGACGCACTAAGCCAACGCTTGAACGTGCGTAGGTGTTCATTGATCGGGTGACTACTCCCCTAGCTCTCGCAAGGGGCTTCTATCGGTTTTACGAACAGACGCTAGCCCACGTCTGA
>JBAXDW010000167.1:0-3867 GCA_037140755.1 Methanobacteriota archaeon | reverse complement strand
ATTCAGTCCAAACTGTTCGTTACTGCGAGCGGTACAATGACTATGATGTGTAATTTCCCAAGAAAATTCGTTCTGAGGTCAAGGAGAGGCGATATTGGTATAAGTGATAAGGGCAAAGCTAGGTGAAGCAATTATGAAGACTAAATATGCAATTCTGCCACTACTCGCGGTGATTATACTAGCCACCTGCATATCTGGGTGTACCTCGACAAGCCCCGCAGGCGGGCAAAGCGCGAGCGGAGTACCAGTCTACCAGCCCTCGGTGAAGACAGCGTCAGTACACACTAGTGAAGGTAACGTAACGACATACCAAACGACAAGCTCTTCAACGCAGGTGGCCGATTTTTACAAGAAAGAGATGGCTAACAGAGGGTACCAAACCTCGAATCCCTACCAAAAAGGATCAGACGTTGTGCTCAGGTTTGTTAAGGGAGCAAGTACTGTGCATATTGCAATTGCTACCATCCAGGCACAAATCGGCCCCCTAAACTTGTCTCAAACGGGAGCAACCACGTTTGTAATAACCGAGCGGAGCACGTAAGCTTCAGAACTAGACGGGAGACTTCACCTACGTCAGCTCGCCGATTTTGCGTACGAAGAACGTGCCCTTGTTTGCTCTCGACTTAGATACACAGATGCGCTGTGGGGAGTCAAAATGAGCTGCACGTCGCACTTCGCCGCCAAATGACGTCTGTGCAACTATTTAGAGAGTGACTATAAATAGCCAATAGGAAAGGTACAAAGCGCGGCGAATGTTTGCCGACCAAGAGCTACTAAACCCGCAGATATAAGGGGCGCGCACTTATTCCGGACTGTTTTGATTTCAACCACACCTCGGCTATAGGTAGAACAAAAATGACCAAGAAGCTTGCCGTTCTTCTACTAGGGTTGCTAGTTGGATGCCCGACTATCCTCCTTCCCGTTGTTTCCGGGGAGGTAACGACGATCCCAACAACCGCGCCAGCCACGTCCGACGCATTGCCAACACGGCTGCTCGACTACCGCGTATCGCTAGCGCCGAGCCAAATCTGGGATGGCACTATCGAGTATTTCAAAGCACGGAACTTTACCACGGTTGTGCTTGTGGCCGCTGAACCAGTCCCGTACGACAAAGAGTTGCAGAAAATAAAACAGATGGGGCTGTACCCTATTCTGGATATTGAGGTCGTGATTTGGAATGGCGGCGCCAACAAGTCAACCCCCATAGCACAGTTCGAGGGGGTCTTTAACACATGGAAAGAGGTGGGTTGGTCAAACGTTGCAACAGAAGGGGGGCGAAGCGGTGATTTTGACATACTTAAGAACTATTTCCCTAAGATCACCTTTTTTAATTGCGACAGATGTGGCCTCTGGAAAGATGGCTACAGAAATTCGTATACTACAGAGATGTCATGGGAGACGTACTTTCCCTCCGAGATCTCCAGCATACAGCGCGGGGCCCTAATCTCTTACAATCTCGGGAAGCCCCAAGGCATAACGGCAGGCGTGTGGGAAAACAACAATGAGAACCGTAATTACGATGTATACAAAGCGCTACTCGACTGGAGCTACGCCAACGAGGTTGGGTTCACTCACTTCAACGTATTCTTCGGATTGGGCGCGACCCTTGCCGACTATCAGCGGCTCGGGTTTGATACCATCATATCACAACTGCAGCAAGACTATCCGCCCAAACCGACCGGGTTTTGGCCGTCAATCACCATAACATCCGTCCGACAGGTGCCAACTCCTCAAAACTCGATTGTATGGGATATTGCCAATCTCGGAAACGAAGAGGTGTGGGTAGCACCTTACGCGGTACTTTACAACGGAACCGCTACGCTAGAAGGCCGCGTCACTAGCGAAAGGACGCTGAGCCAAGGTGTTTACAACAGTTCGTCGACTGCGGCCCCACAGAGCGACAGCTACAACTGGACTCATCTCGGAGCAGGCGAGGAGATTAGCGTTTTATCACCGCCGACAGTCCCAGCAGACACGAAAGGGGCAGCGTATAACGCGTACATTTACTACAACAATTCCTCCCATGGGTGGCTGTATGACCAGCCACTCTACACGACTGTTGGGGCCAAGCCGGTTCCCGCAAACTTCTTGGACTTCTTGGAACTGTTTGACTACAGCAGAACCGATTTAGCGTTGCTGTTACTGCTTGTATTGGCAGTGCCATTCACCGTCGCACTTCTACTACGGCTGAGACGGATGCGTCAAAAATAGTAAAGCGCCCCAGTTGTGCTGCAACAAATGTCGTCTACACTTCTGATCGACGCTCTGCAGTCTTCCGTATCCACCGCACTAGATAGCCCAAAAACACCCTCTGAGTCCGTGCGCTCCGAGCAAGAATCGCTCCAGTCGAATAGAACTCTTTCTTCAACGTAGCAATCTCTGTGCGTGGTGCGTATTTTAAAATGTCCCTCATCGTGCGCTGTCAAAACAACGCAATCTTTAATAGCAGACAGCGTGATAAGGTTAGTTTAAAAACGGCGGTAAGAACGTCGGTAAGGCCGCCAACCAAAGGATGTGCAACAATGAAACAAAAACTAATGGCACTGTTTTTGGTTATTCTGATGGTCGCCTCCGCGTTTACCGCTCTCAGCCTGACGGCAACGCCGGTTGCGGCGGCCACGACCACAACCACCAAAATCACCGCCTCGACGACGAACCCGACCGTCGGCCAAACCGTTGCCTTCACTGTCACCCTGAAGGCGGGCACCAAACCACTGTACAGGCCGGTCACGATCTGGCACTACCTGAACTTCCAGCGCTATGAGGACGGCACGCACTACACCTCGCTCGGGGTCTATTCGTTCGCCAAAACGTTTGCCACCACCGGCCAACGAGTCTATTACGCTAAGTTTGCCGGCGACAATTCATATGCGTCATCGCAGAGCACGCTGACGGTCACGGTGAAGTACGAGACTACACTCTCTCCCACCTCTGCAGTGACACCCTACAGAAGCGTCGGACAGAAGTACACGCTTAGCGGCTATCTGAAGGACCAATACGGCAAACCACTCACCGGGAAGAAGATACAATTCTACTGGCGCACCGGGACGTCCGGGACGTGGCAGACAGGATCTTCCGTTTACACAAGCAGCACCGGCCTCTACAGCAATTACGGTTTGGCCGACCACCCCACTACCATCCAGTATCAGGCGCGATATGCAGGCGACAGCACGCACTGGGGAGCTTCGAGCGCGATATGGACGGTGAAGTGGAAGTACGATTCGCAGTTGAGCCTGTACAGTTCGAGTGTTCAGGCCCCCGTCCAGGGATGGATCTATTTTTACGGGAACCTTAAAGACCAAAATGGCAACCCTCTCGAGGACAAGCTCGTCACGCTCTACTGGCGCAATTCCCCCTCGCAAAGCTGGATCAAGGCGACAATGTACTTCTACACTGGCTCGTACGGCTCATACATGTTCCGTGTTGGCCATGCCCAGCCAGAAACCATGTATTGGATTACGTATTATGCCGGCGACAGCACACATTGGCCGGCTCAAAGCAACGTGGTTGCGGTGAGGTGGGCCTGATGCGCCCTCAACGCTGATGCCTCCTATAAGTGCAGCAGTTAGAGCTGACGCAACTTAGCAAGCGGTGCTGTTCTTAGTCGAAGCCGTCTTAAACGGCACAGGTCATCTATCCTTAGATTGGGTGTTGTGTTTGCAGCTCAGAATGTGTAAATTCGGCTTAGATCGTCTAAAAGAGTTGTTGAGGTACTTTGACGGTGCGCTCACTCAGCTAACCGATCATGGACTTAAGGTTTTCTCCTATTTCACTGATCTCTTCTTCGGATGCGTTTTTAACCTTGAAGATGGCGCGTAAAGTGTCGAGCGCGTCCCGCTGAACCAAGTAATTATTTACCGTCCTGTA
>JBAXDW010000166.1:0-3872 GCA_037140755.1 Methanobacteriota archaeon | reverse complement strand
GCGTGAGCTGAACGAGCTGTGGGTAGCATCCCACCTTACTGGCAGCTACGACGACAGGGAGATCACCGCATATGAAGGTATCAAACGGCTTCCTGCAGCTCATTTTATTGTAATGAAGCAAGAGGGGGCGTATGTCCATCAGTACTGGTTCCTCGATCCGACCCGCGAAATCCACTTAGACTCTAACGAAGAGTACGCAGCTGCATTTCGCGAAATCTTCACGGAGGCCGTCCGTTGTCGGCTCCGGAGTGCGTTCCCTGTTGGCGCAGAGGTAAGCGGCGGGTTGGATTCATCCTCAGTTGCTTGTGTCGCGCGACAGCAATTGGAAAAGCAGGGCGCACCACCTCTGCTCACGTTCTCGCTAGTCTTTGATGAGAGCCCTGAGTCTGATGAGAGCGCCTATGCACGCGCGTTGGTTGCTCAGGGAGGGGTGAACCCTCGCTGGATCCCTACTGGAGCATTAAGTCCTTTAGATGTGGGGCTGCATCGAATCTTCTGGCAAGACGATGAACCAGTATGGGCGCCGAATATTTATCTCACGTGCGCCACCATGAGTGCCGCTCAGCATGCGGGAGTTCGCGTGCTCTTGACGGGTCTCGACGGAGATACGACGGTCTACCACGGCCCCGAATATCTCACAGAGCTGGCTGTTACGGGCCGCTGGAAGACACTCGCTAAAAACATCTACGGATTCTCAAAGCTCGGCGATCATCTCTCTCCGTGGAAAGTCTTCTGGAGGAGAGTCCTAGTGCCACTCACGCCAGATCCGATCGGACAGTTGTGGCGGCTCATGCGGCGGCGAAAGCAAAGCACACCAGTCCGTGAAGACGGTATCAAACCGGAATTCGCACAGCGTGTCGGATTCGCGGCCCTCACCGACGCGCGACAAAGAGACAGACAAAAACCGGCCAAGACAGTGAAGCAGGGGCACTACGATAAACTCAATGCTGGTGTCATTCAATTTGCATTGGAAGAAGAAAGCCGAGTAGCTGGGGCTATTGGGCTAGAAGAGCGCCATCCCTTCTTCGATAAGCGGCTTATTGAGTTCTGTCTCGCTCTTCCAGCAGAGCAGAAGATGTACGACGGGTGGACCTGTATAGTGCTGCGACGGGCGATGCAGGAGCTCCTGCCGAGGAAAATACAGTGGAGGGTGAGTAAATCTAACCTTGGTCCGGGCCACGTTCGTAACCTCTTAGTAAACGATCGAGCACTGATCGAAGGGGTCCTTGCAGATCCTCCGCAACGCCTCGAACAATACATTGACGTGCCCAGACTTCGTCAGACCTTTCAGCGTTATGCGGCCTGTCCTACCGCGCCCGATGCGATGACCTTATGGAATGCGGTAAGTCTTGCACTTTGGCTGCCTCGAGTTGGATTTGACAACGCTATCTAATGGTATGAGGGAAAAGTGTTTAAGTCGAGAGATTCTATTTTTTCGCGATAAACTTAGAAACGTCTGACAAAAAGCTATGGACTTCCCCGCGGCTAACCGCATGGGGGGATGTCACCGATCTCACCCGTAACATTGGGCCCTATCTCCAAGACGCCCTTTTTGGCAGCTACCTACAATGAGGGTGAACTGCGCAAGCGATCTCAACTCCGCTGAGAGCTCATTACTGCGTGTTCCGTTTCTCTCACTCTCAACGCTCCGCTCGTTATTTCTTTTTGCTTATTCTTTAGCTGTGCGAGCTCCTTTCTGAAGGCAACGCTGCTCAATTTATCTAAGCGCAGTGTTTAAGTAGGGACCCGTGGCTCTTACACGCGACAAACATGCAAACAACTGAAAAAAAGGAATAGACTACCCCGCGGCTAACCGTGCATGGAGATGTAACCGATATCACGAGCACCCTCGGAGAGAACGAAGGCGACATGCCTTTGGGCAGCCCGGGTGTTGGGTAAAGAGGGTGAACTGCGCGAGCGGTTGAACAAATAAGTCTGTTTCATCACAGCGAACCAACAAGGTAATCTATTTCTCGAATCCCTCACTGCTTGCGGACCGAAGGCGTAGACGCCGGCTGGCTATCTCAAGCGCGACGGATTACCGAAGACCTCGGATGAGATGCCCAGACCGGTGCAGTTGTTAAACAAAACTGACGAAAGCAGCCCTATAACCTCGTCCTTCTGCAGGATAGGAGCGCCGCTGTCTCCAGGTAGGGGCATGTTCGCGCACGGAAATGCAAATCGGTTGAGGTTTCTTCCAGTGTCAATAACTCTACATGCGATGCGCCGATCGCAAGTAATGAGCTCCGCCGGACCGAAGCAGGCACGCCCGATTGCAGAGAGCGTTGCGTGCTGCGAGGGAACCTTAATAAGCGCTAGATCATAAATCATTGAAGAGACGAATGACCGTGCTTTCGTACCCGTCAACGACGACTTTGGTGCCGACCGCACCGTTACCATAGCGGATAACGTGGCCTGCAGTGATCGCGCACACGCGCTCTTTGTACGGGATGATCGCACCAACCGTTCCGCGAATCGCTTTGCTTTTCACTAAGCATCCCTCTGCGATCACGTCTATTCTTCACCACGCAGCCGTTTAAGGAGCGCATCGGCGCCGGCAAAACCGACAGTTTTTTCACTTCCGTGCATGATGTCGAGATGCGCGATGCCGAGATGTGACGCGATCGGTCGCTCGAGCATCCCACCGAGGATGAGATCAATGTGCTGCGCTTTACATCGCTGGAGGATGATCTCGTGTTCTGGAGCAATGAGTACTTCGCATCGCTCACTAACGAGTCCGCTCAGTCGCGCGGCCGTGTTAACGTCAAAGTCTGATACGATAAGGGCTGGTTCAACCCCGTATTCCTTGAGGAAGTTTGTAACGGAAATTGCCCGCGTCGGACCACCGATCACCGCGATCCGTTTCCCCATTATTTCAGGAGCTTCGACGTGGTGCGTTGGCAACGTTGCGACCAAATTCAGTGGGACTCCGAGTGCATCGGCTACATGTGCGAGAAAGCGCGAGGTGGCTTCATAGCCAATAGGGAGCTCTTCTATGATGTACGGCATATCGAACTGTTTCTCTAACTGCTCGGCAGCATCCTTACCGGTAGCTTCGCAGAGGACCACGTTCAGGGCTGCCGAGGCCGTATGCTCGATCTGACGTACGGTGGCACCTGCCGTGAGGACCGCGTTGACACGGACGCCGATGAGCGCCAAGACGCGCTTGAGCTCTCTAAGATCGGGGCCTGCCCTCAACAGGCCTATCAGATTCACCGAAAGCTTGTCACGGGTGCGGGGGGGCTCAACGAGCGCTTCAACGAGTCGCCTGATCGTCTCGCTATAGCCAGATCGGTAATCACCCTCAAAGCCACCTGAGTCTATGCCCAGTACCTTTGCCTTCGTCTGGACTTCTTTTACGACGCTTTCAACGTCTTCACCGATAATGCTGGAAGCGCAGCACGAGAGCACGGCGATGAGGGCGGGGCCAAACTCATCGTCCAGTTCGGTGATCGCTCTTTTAAGTTTGTCTCCGGCGCCAAAAATGACGTCTTTTTCATCCATGCAGGTCGAATAGACGTTGGACGTCTTGTCACCCCGCATGCCCAGTATGTAATTGATATGATAAACGCAGCCCTTCGGGCCGTGGACCAAAATGACGCTGTCTCTAATGTTGCTGATCGCCTTAATGGTGCCGAAGAGCTGACACGTGGCGCGAGGAATCTTAGCTGCACTCTTGAGCAAACCTGCCACTCTCGCTGTTCACTAGTATTACATGTACCCAACCCGTCGTATAAATACCGGACTTCGCTACGCGTGACTCAGCAGCATCGAAGCTACCACGAGCAGCAGTTAGCCACCACGTGTGCCTCTTGCGTGATCCTAACAGATCTAGTTAGGCGCCCATCGACGCACGACCGGTGCTTGACGCC
>JBAXDW010000165.1:0-3939 GCA_037140755.1 Methanobacteriota archaeon | reverse complement strand
CGCCTACGCCTACGCCTACGCCTACGCCTACGCCTACGCCGACGCCTACGCCTACGCCTACGCCTACGCCGACGGTAAGTCCAACACCGTCGCCAACGGTAAGTCCAACACCGTCGCCAACGGCAACCCCGACGCTATCGCCAACAGCAAGTCCGCAGGCTTCAGCGAATGAAACGGGAGGCGGCGGTGCTGATCCAACACTGATAGGTGCAGCAATAGTGGGCATAATCGCCGTCGCGCTTATGGTCGGCATCTACCTCACAACCAGGAGGATGTAATCACGCAGCGGACGCGCGATCGATATGTCGAAGTCAACAAGCATGACGTGTACGGCCGAATTCTTGAGCTTGATCTTCGAAAAATGGAAAAACGCCATGAACGCCACATATGGCACGTAAAATCGATGTGGGGGGGCGTGGCGGGTATACTGCTTGCCGTTTATGTCCTGATGACTGCACAATACCTGAATGGCAATGAACTGCTAGTGCGAAGCAACAACTACATATTAGCTGGAGGGACGCTTCTTCTTTCGATTGCCCTGTGCTACGGGCTCATGTGGATTGGCGTAATACGTGAGTATAAGAAATTTGAGCGCGTGATCAATGACAAGATGAGGTACTATGAGAGCCTCATAAACGTGTCCTGAAACGCGCAATAAGCGAGCGATTAGTAACGCTTGTCATACTCCCACGAATCTTTATCTTCGTAGGTAATATCCTTGTAGTCTAGCTCATTACGATCTTTTCTTTGGTGATTGGGGCCGTAGCTGACCAGTGTTGCGCCCCGAATCAAAACAATTCCGACGACGATAAGAACGAGCGCAAACAGAACTATCACGGGAATATTGAGAGTACTAAGAAGGAGCCCAAGGATCCCCAGCTGCGAAAGAATCACAAAAACCCCCGCTATTACAAGCAGTGTCCCGAGGAAATAGATTAAAAATGCATTTAATCTCGTGTTACGTCCCCCTATGTTCCAGACACGATAGTCCCTACCAATTCGATGACTTCTTTGAAGCTTCTCACTTTTATTGGGCCATAGACCATGTCTAGCACGAGTGAGTGTGCGTTACGCCCAATGGCAACGGCGGGATTGCCTCGATTGCGTATTTCGATGGTTACACCCTCGTCATCCAGCGCTCGCGCGGCAGCGCCAAAGGCCTTTAGCGCCGAAAGTGCATTGCTGATCATAGCATCGCTCGCATCGCTGCGCTCACGCCATCAAGTTTCGAAACTGTTGAACCAACTGGCCGAGTTTTTCCGGCTCTACTATATCGACAGAGACAGTGGTTCCTTCGTCTTCTACTTTGACCTCGATGGCAGGATCGTTACTTACCTTTAACACGAGCTTCGTGTCGTTTTGATAAATTATCTGAAGGAAGTCCTTGCTTGATCGCACAATCTCGCGTATTCGCTCCGAATCCATAAACCCGTTTGACATGTACCAGTTTTATATTAATCCAACTAGATATAAGCTATACCCGTGCGCCAAAACCTTGCGGACCTATTTCTCACAAAAACGACACGATGTCTACTAAGCCATTCCAGTTCTATCGTACTTTCGTTCCGAAGCTGCATGGGCTGTGCGACCCCGTCGTTTTATCCTTCGATAACACAACATTTGCTAAGGCTTACGCGCACGACCCCACGGACACTCCACACCATTTCATTCATAGCGGCAACTTTTTTTCACAGCCGTATACAAAAAAGCCCGAACTGCGAACGAGAGAGAGGGTACTCTTTTTGCAGGAAAAACTCATAAACGAAAGAACTGATGGACTTATGACCCTCAACGTGCCAGTAGACGACAATTTCAGGACGCCGTACTGGAATCGCGCTGAAGCAGATCGTTTGAAGGCGATCGAAACAAGCTTGGAAGCTGCTTTGTGGGCTCGCGAGAATGCTCAACGACCTGATTTGCTATACGCCGGATTCGAAGTCGGTACATACCGAGACGCGCGTTATATTTTCGAACGAGCTTTAGAAGCAGATTTGACCAACCTCTCGGCAGGATTTGGCCTTTTTTCTCGTCTGGCGAAATTCCGCTTAGAAGATCGGTTGAAGCAGTTTGAGGTGCTCAGTGCATACAGTCAACTCTCACGCGAGTATGCAGAAACGCGATTTCACACCTCAGGGGGAAGCGCGTTGAACGTCCTCGAGCTTCTTGCATGCGCCAACGTGACGTCGGCAGACGGCTCAAGCGCTGTTGTCGCCGGACTCGCATACGGCTCAGTCTTGACAACATCTGGCAGGCTTGTGCGAGCTAACAAACTCACCGAATGGGTGTGTCACTGCACGTTTTGCGGAGGCCATCGTCCACGTGACGCGCTTAAAGAGCTCAAGCGCTCACCTGAAGCGCGCGTTCGACACAACGTCCAGATGCTGCGCCTTTCAGAAGAACGAATAAATGACGCGCTCGCGAACAATACTATTGCAGAGCTCGCCGAACAGCGACTTACGCAGTATGACAACAAAACGCTATGGAAATGTTTTGCCATCATAAACGAAAAGCCGCCGAAGAAGTGATCTCGTGCTCAAAGCGGTGATGTTCGATTGGGATGGGACGCTTTATAATTCAGTCATTCCCACCTACGAGAGCTACTTAGTCGTTATGGACGCCTTCGACCTGCCAAAAGTGACCCTCGAGGAGTTTAGAGAACAAAGCCGACCGAACTACCACGATTACTACTTACACTTGGGGATATGCGAAGACGACTGGGCCGCTGCAGATGAGACGTGGATGAATTGTTATGCGAGCCACAAAAAAAACTGCGTGCTTTACGAGGGCACAGCTCGCGCCTTGCGTGAACTGAAAGGGATGAACCTGAAGCTTGGCCTAGTGTCCAGTGGGTCTCGAGAACGTGTGACGCGCGAAATCAGTGAGCAAGGAGTTGAGTCACACTTCGATGCGATGTCTTTTGGCGACGACGTTGGATTCGAACACGGGAAGCCAGCACCGGAAACCTTGCTTATGGCAATAGAACACACACGCGTCGCCGCTTCAGAGGTGCTCTACGTTGGTGATATGGTTGAGGATATCCTTATGGGGAAAAAAGCGGGAACAAAAACAGCTGCAGTACTCTGCGGCTTTGCAACGCGCCAGTTACTGACCCGTGCCAAGCCTGATTTGGTACTTCGCGACGTTAGTGTTTTACCTAACGCGATCAAAAAGAAAATGTGAAGAGGGCAAGCCTCTTCATTCGACGCTAATGTGCGACTTCTCTTCTTCGGGTTGAATGTGCTTTAACCTGACTTCAAGGACCCCATTTCGATAGGTTGCCTTTGCGCTTTGCGGGTCAACCTTGACCGGAAGCTCAACGCTTTCACTGTACTTTCGAGACTCGTTCTGGGCTCTGATATCGAGTTTGCTTTCCGTGGCCTCGAGCTGCACATCCGTTCGGTCAACCCCTGGCATCTCAGCGATGACGTGAACTTCGTCCTTCGTCTCCATAACGTCAATCAAAGGCTTTCTCTCCTCTTCCGTCTTGACGCCCCTCCTTAAGGGCTGTATATTCCCAAATTCACGCACTTCGGGCGCTTCGCCGGGATGCTGCGTCATAGAGAACCCATAAATGAAGGGTTCCGGCTGCCTTCCTTCCTGCAGGTCTCGCAGCATCTGATCCATCAGCTCTTCGAACCCTCCTCCGAAAAAGTCATCGAAAAAGTTCCTTCGCCTTTTCGCCATTTTTAAGCCTCCTTCGCTTCTGTAGCGCTATTGATTGGGCTCATTTCAGCCTCACGCGTAGCCTGTCTGTACAGGCTTCGCCGCCTTCTCGTTTGGCTCTTCTTCCGTAACGGAGAACTTGGCAAATTCCTTTGCAATCGTCTCATACTGGTGGAGCACGTCGCGCGACGCCGTTGGCTTGACTCGATTGATGGCGGCGTACAGCTGTGCTTTCGTTATCCTTATCGTTGGCGCGCCCTCTTTAACCTGTTCAGG
>JBAXDW010000164.1:0-3952 GCA_037140755.1 Methanobacteriota archaeon | reverse complement strand
TTCTTGCCCTTACGTTCTCTGATAAGGCGGCTGCCGAAATGCTCGAGCGGCTCGAGCAGTACATTGACCCCTCTGACATTACAGCTGGCACGTTCCACTCTTTTTGTCTTGAGGTGCTGCATGATAATGTCTTAGACTCTGGCATCAGCTTTGCCTCCGGCATCATTAGCAGAACGAATCAACTAGTATGGGCGCTGCGCAACATCGACGTTTTCGGGTTTGAGGAGATCGAAATCGGCAACAACGCAATAGAAGTCGTCGAATCGATCAATACAGTCGATGAACTGGCAGACCTATAAGTCTAGAATGAAAGACTGAACGTTAGTAGAACGTTAGTAGAACGTTAGTAGAACGTTAGTAGAATAGAACAGCACGAAAGAAGAACAAAACAAGGCGATAAGCACTAACGCACCATCACGATCAGAATGATAGTAGGGCCAAGCCTGTCCTCAACAACGGCGGGGCCCTGGTGCTTCGCCTCCGAACTAATCTAATACCTACCATGGACTAGACTAGATAGAAAGAGAAGCATGAAAGCGATTGCACATCTTATTCTAAACGTTTTGCTTTTAGGTTTACCACGATTGGGCGGGGTTGACCCCCGTGAACGTGTACGCGTGCTGGCCAGCGCCATTGACCAACGCTGAAAAAGAACTGGAACCCCCAACTCAACGTGCTACAACAAAAACCTGCAAACCCGCACGATTTGAAACAACGAAAAGCGCAATATGACCAAGAGACAAGAGATAGACGAACGACGGATGGACTTTTACATTCTGATGGCGCATGGCGTGCCACTTTGTGAGGCAGTAGGGACGATTCGCGCGAAATATGGCACGTCAAAACGGCGCTTATACGAGGAGTGGGCTATGCGCGATCAGTGGGGGCCTGAGTTTATCGAAGCACCGAAGCGCACTACGATCGTGCAAGATACACTGTTTCGATTTGGAGAGTTGAGAAGGCGGTTGTGGGCCGTTGTCGATGGTGATGCCCCGCTAAAAGACGAGCTCAAGGCAATATCTGAGCTGATCGACCTTTAGTTCAGGAGCTTGCAGGCGGTGCAATCATTGGGCGTCGTACACCAGGAGCCAATCAAGATTGACGTTCAGGAGATGGCAGATACGATACAAGGGAAAGTCGTCGAGTTGTGCTGTGACGACCCAGAAGGCAAAAAGCTGCAGGAAAAGGTAGCTAGAGTTATGTATGAACTGGCTAGCATCTGATCTTGTGGATTGTATGTATGATTGTATGGGCGACGGCTTCTTCCTCACTCGATAGATGATGGTGCTGTTGGAGGTCGTGCTATTCCTCGTCCTTACGCATGAAAAATGGGAATTGATGAAATTGATGAAATTGAGATAATGGCATAGTTAGACGGGGGTGGCTTCGCCTTGAATATTCAGAACAGAAGAAGCTTTTACCGCCACCTAAAAAGAGCCTATGGGCGCGGCTGTTCGGTGGAAAAAAGAATAGGAATAGTTAAGCCAACACTTACCACTTGCATAAGCATATGAAATTAAAACCGATCACTACGATAGCGGTTCTTTCACTATTGTTTGCTTCATTGTTAGTAGCGGGTTGCACTACAAGCACTACAAGCACTACAAACAATACCAATCAGACAACGAGCACTGCTACGACAAGCACAGCAGTGACGCACGACGCTTTTTTGGAAAAGTACTTGGCGGCGTTTAAAAATAGTACGTTCTCAAATAGGAACCTAACAGTCAATGCTTGGGAAGTCACGTGGGTTAACAGCACGTCTGCACGTGTAGAATATACAGCACTTAACTCATCCACGAACGCGACTAAGAACCGCGTTGAGACGTTTATCCTATTACCAACGACACAAGACGCGACAAATTACCTTAATGCCATGAACTTAACAGCGTACAACCTCACCAGTACGGTATACCCAAGCGGTGCTTATCAGAACCTAACGGGTCACGCACCGCAGGTTTACAAAGACTACACGTGGAACGAGGGAAATCAATCAAATATCTCAGAATACAAAAGTCACGATATACTCCAACTCGATAACATCGTCGCGATACGTACAGAAAAAGTATTGAGTTAGTCCGCATATCAGGGAGCGGCATAGCGTGTTCCTATCGACCTCTTCCCATCTCCTCCTCCCTATCTCTTTTTTTCGATTTCGACCGGAGCCTTTATCCTATCTTCTGACACGTTCTTAAACGTCTAACGTTTTACGAGGCAATCATGCGCGTATACAAAATCCTCTCAGTTTCTGTAGTCATCCTTCTCATTACCGTACTGTTTGCAGGCGTTGCAATCGTTCCTGCAGCAGCGATACCGGCTGATACAATGCAGTTCCGCTACAACGCTGCGCACACGGGCGACTATAGCCCGGTAGCGGGGAACACGCAACCGAACAACAGGCTCAAGTGGAGCTACACCACCGGAGACAAGGTAGAATCCTCACCCGCCGTATACGACAACAACGTCTACATAGGGAGCCAAGATAACAACGTCTACGCCCTCAACGGCAAAACCGGGGCAAAGCTGTGGAGCTACCCCATTAGCGGCACTGGCGGCGGAGTAAGCTCCTCACCTGCGACCGGTACGATAGAGAAATATGGCGAAGTGTGGATCGGAGGCGGTGACGGCATCGTCTACAACTTAAACTCCAGCCTTGGCATCCGTGAGTGGAGCTTTGGTACATATGCCGCTGTTCTTTCTTCTCCCGCGTTCGCCAACGACCTCGTCTTCGTCGGGAGCAATGACGGCCACCTCTGGGCCCTCGACAGCCTTAACGGCATGCTGAAATGGGACGTCTCAAATTATGGTTTTGTGACCTCCTCACCTGCCGTTGCTGACGGGATCGTCTACTATGGGAACAATGGTGATTACGTCGTCGCCCTCTGTGCCAACAAGGGCATCGAGCTGTGGGATCCCGAGACCGGAGGACTAGTGCACTCTTCACCTACCGTCGTCAATGGTGTGGTCTACGTGGGGAGCGGTGACACCAACGTCTACGCCCTTAACGCCACCACAGGCGCTAAACTCTGGAGCTACAAGACCGGAAACAACGTGGATTCTTCCCCCGCCGTCGCCAACGGGGTGGTCTACGTCGGGAGTGATGACCACAAGCTCTACGCGCTCAACGCCACCACCGGCGCTAAACTCTGGAGCTACACCACCGGAAGTTATATAGAATCCTCACCGGCCTACGCCAACGGGGTGGTCTACGTCGGGAGCGATGACCATAACGTCTACGCCATCAACGCCGCCACAGGAGCCAAGAAGTGGAGTTACACCACCGGAGGCGCGGTGAAATCCTCACCCGCCGTCGTCAATGGCATCCTCTACGTAGGGAGCGAAGACGGCAAGGTCTATGCTATCGGAAACGAGGCAGTAAACGCTCCGACTCAGACCGCGCTTGCCGCATCCACCAGCACCCCCGCCGTCAACCAACCTACCACCTTCACCGCCACCCTCAAGAGCGGTATAACGCCCCTGTCGTCCAAGTCAGTTACCATCTACCACTACCTCAACGGCGTCAAGTACATCGACACGACCAAGAAAACCAACAGCACTGGCCAGATCACCCTCACGCAGACCTTTAGCTCCACCGGACAACGCACCTATTATGCAAGCTTTGCCGGCGACACGTCGTATAAAAAATCGACCAGCAGCGTTGTGAACGTCAACGTCAAAGTCCCGATCCGCATCACCCTCGCCGCGTCCACCACCACCCCCGCCGTCAATCAAAAGGTTACCTTCACTGCAAAGCTATACTGGTGGGACTCCGCTACCAATCAGTGGACACTCATTACCACCGGCAAGTCAGTCACCATCTACCACTACCTCAACGGCGTCAAGTACACTGACACTACCAAGAACACCGACAGCAGCGGCAAGGTAACCCTCACCCAGTGCTTTGGTACTAAAGGAGTACGAACCTACTACGCAACCTTCGCCGGTGATACGT
>JBAXDW010000163.1:0-4025 GCA_037140755.1 Methanobacteriota archaeon | reverse complement strand
CTCAACGTATGGGCGTTATTGGAAAGGTCCCTCAGCGTAAAATTAGGAGCCGTCTGCCCAATCGGTAGAAGTGCCAGGGCTGGTACAACGGCAAGTCCGATTAACAACAAGGTAACGACAGTCACCGCAACTATGCGCTTCAACATGATGTTGCCTCTGTGTCGTGCGAAACTTCTTGACGCCTAAGAACGTGTCAGAGGATACGATAAAGGTTCCGCTCGAAACCGATAGGAATACGCCTCAGTGCCAGAAGCGGACAGGTTCAAACTTCCCTTTTTGTGCTGCTTGTCCTGCCCAGCACGCGAGCGCTAAAGCGGTGACTAAATCATCAAATTGGCCCGTCTTGAAAGCGCCAAAAGAATCGCGCCCCTCGTCGCTGACGCGGAGCTCGTAGTTTTGAAGTTCTTCTTTTATCGCCTCAATCTCCTGGGAGCGCTTGGTCAAATGTAGAAAATGCCCGTCGAACAGCGCGACCAATGTAGAAACCATTTGTGCCTTGGGTAAATGCACTTCGCGCCGGTCGATAGTCGGATTAACGCCTCCCGTCAGGTAGACCTTGATTATCTGGGCCCCCGGCATAGCCTTTTCCACCATTTCAGCGACGCCCTCACCAACACCTCCGCAATCCAATACCCAGGTTATGACGGCTTTCTTGCCCTTCTTTGCTGCGTGTGTCTGCAGCTGGGCATCCATCTTCTTTAGTGTAGTGGCGATATCCGTATAGAGCATTTTCAGTGCGAACCGTTTTAGATGTTTGACGTAGTAGTGAGCTCTTCCCGATGGCGCTTTTCTCTGCTCCAGGACCGCGACGGTCGACGGATCCCGACGCTTCCCGAGATCCACGCCGCAGAAATAACGTGCTATGATCCTGTCTTCCTGTGGCTCTTCAAATTCTTCCGGGTGATTGAGCAGCCGGCGTTCTTCTGTCCACTGTTCAAGCGATATCCCGTCTCCTGCGAACCACGCGCTGGGAACTCCTGTCATCTTATTTTCATTGCCTCCACTAACTAATCTAGGTCTAAAATAATGTCTGTCTTATCGAACGCGTCGTCGGGATTCAAATCCAAATCAAACTTGATCTCCTCGAAATCGTCAATGCTCTGCTCTATAACGTCCATCCGAAAGAGAGACGTCGCGCTGTCGTGCCATTCACAAAAGAACTCTTGCCCGTACCAATACTGACCGAGCGCCGTCAACTCCTGTTCTAAGAACGCTTCGGAGATTCTAGGGCACTGGTCAGCGGTCACCTTTATTTTGTAAAACTCGTCGCTTTCTTGCCAAGTATGATAAAACCAACCGCGCTTCCCGTGAGGCGTACCTATCGCGAATATCCGGCCATCACTGACCGCAAGCATCGGACGAACGGCCCGATATAAATCATCCTCAATCAATGCGGACTCGTCCAGGATGAGGAGAGAGACACCTGAATAGCCTCGCACGGTTCGCTCAAGGCCTGGGAGACAGTGGATCCTGCTCTTATTGGCAAGTTGCAGCGTTAAGGCGGTCTCGATATCTGACGGAACAGGCCGCCCCAGCTCACGATAATATTTTATAATGGTCTGTCTGAAAAGCAGGCTTGACTGTCTCAAGGACGGCGACAAGACGAGAACGACAGCCCCAGGGTTATTCAACGCATGCCACAGCGCGTATATAGCGCATATCATCGACTTACCGGACTGCCTTGCTGCAAGGATCATTATCCTTTTTTCTGCTGAGAGCAAGACGTCGGCCTGCCAGGGGTCCGGGTCAATACCCAAAGACTGAGAGAATTTAACGGGATTGATGGCAAGGGCTAGGTCTGTTAAGGCCGTCTTCTCAATGTTGCTAGAAAGTGTCTGCGGCGTCATCGTTAGCTATCTCTGTAAGTGCTTCTGAGAGCTTCAAGCGGGCGTCCGGGAAGGGCTCCAGTGTTTTAATGAGTATTTGCTTCAGCTTCACAAACTCAGGATTAAGCAGGAAGTTTACCTGCGGTGCATCGTTTAACTGGCCAGTGAGTTTCGCGTTAAACTCTAATTGCTTGAGCTCCACTTCGAGCGCTTTTAGTGCAGTGCGATCTCCACGGTCGTCGCCTCTCGCAAGTGCGGAGTCAAAAATCGATCGGACGTCGGCGTGCGCGGTTAGTAGTTGCTTGGCCACGTTGAGGCCCTCGCTTATCTCCGCCTTTTCGGCTGCCTTGGCAACCTTGGCGGTCAAGTGATTCGCAATATGACGGTTGACAGATGCATGATTGCATCCGGCAAGTTTGGCCGCTTGACGTTGTGTGATCCTTTTTGCTGCCAGGTCACGCTCAATCGTAACGCGGTCAGGATGTTTGCAGAGTTTACAGCCCGGCATGATGTATAGCACGCGTACGTACTCAGTCGCCGCGAAGCGCTGCGAGTTCCGCCTTCTTTTTTCCCAGGGTAACCTCTATGCCGCCCAGGTTTTCGACGCACGCCTTTAGTAGTCCTTCTCCTTTGCGGCGCTCTTGCGGATCGGGACTGTTGAGCCATATCCTGGCCTGTCTTTGGTCCCCCGATATACGGGCTTCCTTGCTACGGCGCACAACGCCGCCCTTGCTCAAGTCGACGATATCTTTTTCGATGGCTGCCTCTGTCTCACGCAGCGCATTGATGCGGTCTTTCCGAGCGCTGAGGTTTCTCAGCAAATCGACTTTGTCGACAAAGTCGGGGCCTTCTTGCACGATTGCGTTGAACTCTGCTTGTAGCGCGGCCGCCTCCGCTTCCTGAGTCGCGATAGACTTGTTGTTGTTCGAAGCGTAGAGTCTTGCCTTAAACCGTTTGATCCGCTCCTCTCTTTCGTTTTGCAGCGGTTCCGAATCTTCTAAAATATTCAGCGTCAGACCTGCCGGTTGAACTTCCGCTTTGAGCATTGCGAGTTCTTTCTCAATGGCGGCGATTCGGTCAGAGATTGGTTTGGCATTAGCTCCTGCTTTTTCCGCAGCTGCCTTGGCACGCTTATCCCGCTTCCATACCTTTTGATAGGTGCGCTGTTTCTCCCTGTTGACGTACGGCACTAGACCGCCTCCTGGACAACTTGTGCGACAGTCGCGTCGATGTCTCTCTTTAGTTCGGCCAGGTCAACGAGATAATACTCCTCTTCCTTGTCTTCTCGATTGATGGCTTTGGCAATCTCTGCAGGGACGACGCGACCTATTGCCTCAGCATATTCTCTGAGTTCTTCGATGAGAACCGTCGTGTCTACTTCATACACCGTCTCGCAATCGACACACCGACGAAGTGTATCCTTGGCCCAGGACTTCAAGAGCGTCCTGTATTCTGCATTGCTTTTGTCGGCCAGGGCCTCAGCGTTTGCCGGCACAGGAGTACACGCTATCTCGAGCAATTCAGAATAGGTATAATCTACACCAGCACCGAACCGCTTCTCGTTAAGAGGGCTCCACTCCAGAGGCGCAAAGCCCACGCTAAAGGCGTTCAAAAAGCCCGATTGATACATCCGGTAAATTTGTGAGCCCTTAATCCCTGCATAGTTTTTATCATACACAGAGTCAGGGACAAACTCGATGTGCGCCTTTAGCTTTTTGACGCCATTCTCTGTCACCTTCCAGAGCTTTGTCGCGCGTCCTATGCTTGGTTCGTCATACTTGTGGGCCCAGGTGATTATATTGTTGAGCCCATAGTTCTTTGTGTTAAGGCCATCGATCCGTATAACATCGCCTACCCTGTCCGGGGACTCGGTCGCGACGGTTGCGGTTATCGCCAGGTTGCCGTCGTCGTGCACGTCGGTCTTCAATGCCTTCCAAATTGGTTTTCCTTGTTTGATTTCACTTGTTTTCATTGTATCACTCCTGTTTGTTGGTTCGTTTTGTGTGGGCCTTTTGCTAATCGCGCTAGCATTGGTCATCGATAGCTACTCGTTCGAATCTAACCTCCTCGTGTAGAGCGATATCATTTGTTTGAGGTCCTTCTGTTCCAATTAGGTTCACGTGAACCTAATCTGTCTTGGGCACGTAGAGCGATATCATTTGTTTGAGGTCCTTCTGTTCCAATTAGGTTCACGTGAAC
>JBAXDW010000162.1:0-4072 GCA_037140755.1 Methanobacteriota archaeon | reverse complement strand
AGCCTCCCACATGCCAAACTGATAACCGAGGACCGCCGCGCCCGAAGGAACGGCGTACACCCATTCCTCATCCATCGCTGTCAGGATGGGGAGCATGACGGCAACGAGTTCTTTAATGCTCTTAATAACCTTGAATGTGGCAACCTCATCAGACGGCCGAAAGTGCTGCTGCGCTGCGAACTCTTGAAGCTCACGCTTTTTCGCCTCCATTTCGCGGAGTTCGGCCTCATGTTTCTTCAGTGCTGACTCAAGAGCGGTGTCTAGGTCGACGGCTGCGTAGACAGTGGGAGAGTCAAGTGAGGACTTCACCATCCCTTTCTCTATCAAACCGTTGAGAGTGCGGTGGATATCTTCCCGATAGGTATGCAGCGATTTTGCTAAAGGTGAAGGAGTCGTTGAACCGTACTTGAGGAGGTGAAGGTAGGTCCGTGACTCTTTCTCGCTGAGCCCGAATCCTATGAGCCGAGTGATGAAGTCAGCATCAGCGTCCATCATACTAAATGCATGATGCACAGTAATAAACGTTCCTGTTAATTAATTGCGCAAATAATATGGGTTGGTAATTCAATCGGACCAGGTGATAGACTTAGCAGGATGGCCCCGCGGCACAGTCGGGCTGCCACCTAAGGTGCTGTCTTCTTCAGGCATTTTGAGTACAATTTGGGATCTGTGACATTTTTTAAAGCAACTAGCGAGAGCGGTAGCATAATTACGGCGGTCACAATCGCAAGATTTTACCTAACATACATCGAAAAGCTATTGAAAAACTCACTGAAGCGAGTGTATGGCAAACATACTAAGGTGATACTCAGCATCGCGTTGTCACGATACGTAGACAAGTTACACACTTTGCACAGAACTACTAAATTGAACAACTGTGGTTTCAGAAGCGTCCTTCGCTTAGGCTGATATGCAGCTACGAATACGCAAAAATAGTGCCTTTTCTGCGTGCTGGTCGTTTTTAACGCGAAAAAAAGAATAATGTCTAAGTATTCAACTATTTAAAAAATAAAAGTTAATTGAATAGCCGACGATAATGGAACCCCAAATTATCGAACGCACCGATAATCTTGAGCTGTATCTCAAACAGATTGGCAAAATATTTGATATCTCTCATATTATCAACGAGCCACAGGAGAAACAACAGATTATAGATTATTATTTGATGAACAAACTTACCTACAGACTTTTTTATAACTGGGACGGTTTTTTTCACAGTGGCATTAGTTACGATGGGAAGCGCAAGAAAGGAGACACTGAAGAGCAAGCAAGAATCTGTGAGCGATATATCCGCGATGGAAATGCCACGAATGTTTTGGAACTTGCGTACGGGTTAGGTGCAAATAGTGGGTTTCTTGCTCGCCGAAACCCTCAGGTCATGTTTGACGCACTTGACATCTCAAATAAGCCTTTAAAATGTTTCACAAAGTTCCCAAACTTGCACTTTTATTTTGGAGACTTACACGATTTGAGCAGGTTTCAGGACGACTTCTACGATATTGTCTTTGTTATTGAGGCAATGTGCTATTCAACCAATAAGAAACAAGTCCTTCGCGAAGTCAAGAAGAAACTTAAAAGCGGCGGGATCTTCGTCATTTTTGATGTGTATCGAAACGATCGAGCAACGCCTGCAAGTGATTCTGAAATTATCATGTGGGAGCTTATTACAAAAGGTCTAGCAGCTGACAAATTTGAGTGCGTAAGAGATGTCGAGGATTACATGGGGGAAGACTTCTCGATAACTGTTGCAAAGGATCTGTCGCAATGTATCTTGCCCTCTTTCGACAGGCAGGAATCTCTTGTGCGTCCGTATTTCAAGTATCCTGCTTTAACAAAGGCCATAAATAGATTTCTACCGTTTGGCGTTGTAAGAAACGCAGTAGTCGTATTACTCATTCCGACAAGTGTGCGACGGCAGATCACCTGTTATTACTTGCATGTGCTAAAAAACGATCGTTAAGTCCATACTGACTTATCCGAATGCTGAAAGTCTTTATAACACAAGGCCGATACCGGTTTTTATATGTTTTTAAAGCGAGCTTGTGAAAGCCTTTATCAGCGTAGGGATACACGAGCCTATTGCGCTCGATTAGCGAGAACCTTTTCTAAAATTCATTGATCCGCTTTTTTGCATCCATAGCATCTTCCCAGACCGTATCAAAGTTTGAAAGCAGGTACTCGGCGTAGTCAGCATTATCAGTCCAGAATGCCACTATCTTGTCGTCAAGCGAGAGATCTTCTACGTTGAGGAAAAACGAACTAACGCTTTGCCTCCTGTCTGCGACGAGCATAAATGTACCTGTGTAGTCATTAATATGACGCACGTCTACGCCCATGTCGAGGAGTCCGCGTACAGTTTCGACATATAGTGACGAGATCGTAGTTATTCCACGTACTTGTCCACCCTTTTGTATCAGGCCTTTCGTTTCCACGTGGTATTGCGCGGCTATCACTAACAGAGGTGCTGGAAGAAGCCACGCGATCTCTCTTTCTGCAGCTTCTATTATGGTTGAACACACCGCTATGGTGTCTTTCACATTTTCAATGATTGTCTCACTGACCATCAATAGACTGAAGCTTTTCTTGGTTTATAAAGTTGCGTGACATCATTTCTTCATGCGCTACGATGCCTAGTTGCGGGGCTTAGTGAGCGGCGGGCCTCGTTTTGAAAGCTCTATCATTTACTCTAGCGCTAGGAAAAGGCACTCTTGGAGTCTAAGGAGTGTGGTTCTGATGACTGTCGACGGCTTTTCTTCATTATTATCCAAAATGAAAGATTGTAAGGCTCTCTTGCTAAGCTATTTAGGAATAGCCGGATTGGAAAAGAAGTCCCTATCGAATTCCCGGCTACCAATCGAGTTCTCTGCTGAGCTTGTCTGCCTCCTCAAAGAAAAGACCGTGACCGCTCCTCCAAAACCATCTACGTATCGCGCCTTTGATCAGACTTGCTTGTTCTTTCGCTAACGCGCGGGGCACGAATAGATCCCAGAATCCGTGAAAGATTCTCGTCTTTACCCCGATCTTGACCAAGTCCTTCTTGAGATTTTGATCTCGCATCTCTTTAAGTCCCCCTATCAATGCTTGTTTAGAGGCTGATTTGAACATATTTCCAATCCATTGCAACATCGGAGGGCTCGCGGTCGGAAACGCGATCTGATAAAACTGTTGAAAAGCGTATGCGTACTGTCCAAGACTGAGTAATAAGATCGTCTCATCAAAGAATTCACGCGGCAGTCCGTGGGGGTTATCCCAGCGTATCGTCGCGCACGGTCCTGCAGCTGCTACGAGTGCGAGTTTTTCTATGCGTGGGTCTGTACGCGTCGACAAATAGTACATCGAGATCGCTCCGCCTATTGAGTAGCCAGCAAGTGTCACGTGCTGCAGGTCGAGCGCCGCAATCACCTTTTCGATGTCATTCGCCCACGTTTTATAATCGTAGCCTGTCTTCGGTTTGCTCGATTGCCCGAACCCGCGTAGATCGATAGCAATCGCTTGGTAACCGTGTGCTGTCAGATACGGAATTTGGAACTTCCACATATCGTGATTTAAGTACCAGCCGTGGATAAGCACGATCGGCTTGCCCTCGCCTTCGATTTGTGCGAATACCTTCACACCGGGCTCCACGTCGATACAGGCCATAACCAACCTCCATGGCAGCACCCAGACCTTCAGCTCTCGTGCACGAAGGAGAGTGCTTTTGCACGTTCGTAAGCGTCAAGCACGCGATAGCTGAGTTTATAGTTTGTGCTAGCGCCGTTTAACGCCACTGTCAAGAACGCGCCCCCCGCAGAAAGATTCCTAGGCGAGATAGAAGCACGCCACGGACACGCACGTTTCGTCTAATGGCACATTTCAGGTGATCCAAGAAGCGTCCTTGATTAGCTCTTGCTTGGTCTTCTCCAACCGGCGAAGCTCGTTCTGAGAGGCCCTAAGCGCAGATTCAAGCGCTTCATCAAGCTCGACTGGTACGTAGCGTGCCAAATCCTCGAAGCCTTTCACTATCATACATACCAACATCAATCAATCGTGCACACCTCCGATTCACGTCGTCACGGTATGTCTTGAGAGACCC
>JBAXDW010000161.1:0-4083 GCA_037140755.1 Methanobacteriota archaeon | reverse complement strand
AACCAGTCCATTTAGCCGTGAAAGCAGCCACCGGTCAATGATGTTTCTCTGTTTGTCGGGGAGATCCCACTCTGCATTGTACTGGTCTATCTCTGCATATGTCGTGAAAAATGAGAGGACGTTCCAAAGCGTAGAGATCGTCTTACGCTGAGACTCGACGATTGCTTCTTCATAAAACTTTTTAGGAGTACCGGGATTACCAGTGCTAAAAAGGTACCACCGCAGGCTATCAGCCCCTTCGCTGTTCAGAATTTGCCATGGATCAACTGTGTTACCTTTACTTTTTGACATCTTTCGACCATGTTCGTCCACAATGTGGCCGAGGCTTATAACGTTGTTATACGCGTTCGATCCGAATACGGCGCTCGCTATTGCGTGCAAGCTATAGAACCAACCGCGCGTCTGATCGACGCCTTCTGCTATGAAGTCCACCGGCACCTTGCAATCGTCGCTATGCTCGAACGGATAGTGCAGCGATGCGAAAGGAGCGCAACCAGAGTCGTACCAGCAGTCAATAACATCAGGAATACGGTGCATCGTCTCTGAGCATTCGTTGCAGGGAAAGACAACGCGGTCGATATAGGGTTTGTGGACATCACTAAGAACGGCCGCCGAGTCCGTTCGCTGTTTCAGCTCATCGATACTTCCGACGAACGTCACGTGGTTGTTGGGACACTTCCAAATGGGTAGCGGCGTACCCCAGTAGCGCTCTCTACTTAGCGCCCAGTCACGTGCATTTTCGATAAAGTTGCCGAAGCGTCCGTGTTTCAGCACCTGTGGATGCCACTGGACCAGTTCGTTGTTTCGGGTTAGCACATCACGCAAAGAGCTCATCTTTATAAACCACGTCTTACGAGCGTAGTACATAAGTGGCGTCTCGCAGCGCCAACAGAATGGATAGCTGTGTGTGTGCATCTCGCTTTTGAATAGCAAGGCGCGGGCAGCAAGATCCTCAGTAATCACGGCGTTAGCCTCAGTGAAAAACAGCCCGCCAACCAAAGCGACGTCATCGTCAAACCGGCCATTAGGTCTAACGAGCTGGACGAGGGGGAGGCCTTGGGCCTTTGCTACGTTGAAGTCATCCTCTCCGAAAGCCGGAGCGATATGAACGATGCCCGTACCCTCAGTCGTGCTGATAAAATCTGCAAGCACAACGCTTAGCTGCGCGTCACTAAACAGGGACCGATATCGCATTCCGTTTAGTTCTTTTCCTTGAAACTCAGCTACCACCTTGAAACGCGGCTCATCACGCAATACCGTTTCCAGCAACTCCTTTGCAAAGATTAGAAATTGGTTACGGACTTTCACATTGACATAAGGGATGTCGGGATTTACAGCTAGCGCTACGTTCGAAAGCAGAGTCCACGGGGTTGTTGTCCAAGCCAAAAAATAGGTTTCGCGTTGGTCGGATAGAGGAAACTTTACAAAAGCTGCCTCCTCGTTTATGGTCTCATAACCTTGAGCTACTTCGTGGGTGCTCAAGGCAGTGCCGCAGCGCGGACAATATGGAACGACGTAATGACCTTCATAAACAAGATCTCGCTCCCAAAGTAGTTTAAGGGACCACCACACCGATTCGATGTAGCGCGTGTCCATCGTCGTGTAAGGCGTTGTCAGATCAATGAAGAACCCCACACGCTTGGTCATTTCTGCCCATTCATCGATGTGACTAAATACTGAACTTCGGCAGACGTTGTTAAACTGTTCAACCCCATAGGTTTCGATGCCTGCTTTATCCTGAAATTCAAGTTCCTTCTCAACTGAAATCTCAACTGGAAGCCCGTGACAGTCCCATCCGCTCACGCGGGGGACATAGTAGCCTCGCATGGTTTTGTAACGTAGAAAGAGGTCTTTTACGACTCGAGCGTAAACGTGATGTACGCCAGGAGAGCCGTTTGCGGTCGGCGGCCCTTCTACAAATCTGAAGAGTTCCGCTCCCTTGTTTGCGTTTATGCTCTTTGCAATTATGTTATTTTTATCCCATTCTTCAAGGATGGATTTTTCCATCGCAACGAGGTTAGAATCTTGTTGAGAGTTTGACATTTTTACTTCGTTTGAGTTTGGTTGCGGATGGCCTGAGCCTGTGGCTGGCATTTTCTGTCAGAAAGACTCTTTTCACGTGTAAAGTGAATGTATCTCAGATAAGTGATCTTATCCCACGCCCATTAATAAAGATTGTTGAGTTACTTTGCTGACACAAGAGAGTGAAAAAGGTCTTCGAGGCTTGACACTCCTGAGATTGCTATTTTGTGGTTAGGGCCGTGCGTATCCAGTTAGCCAAGATTTGCACGGTCCTTCTTGCCTTTGTCCACGATTCCGAGACTAAGCACGGGGACAACAAACACCCGCACTTGAAAAACCCCGCTTTGTACCATCATCCTTTCAGCAAACCCCCTTATGTCTGCTGCGCTTCCGCGAACAACGTCGATCTCGAGACAATTCTTGGCATCTAAGTGTATATGAATGGTCGACGTGATGATTCTTGCGTTTTCGTGTTCGATGTCGGTTAAAAGAGAAATGAGGCCTCGCTGTTCGTGATTGTACACTAGCGTAATTACGCCAATCTGCTCTCCTTCCGTCTGACTGAAAGACTCATAATCTAGGAGATAGCCCCTAATTGCGTCTCTAATTGCCTCTGATCGTGAAGAGTAACCCCTCTTGCTAATGACTTGATCAAATGCATAAAGAAGTTGCGCGGGTATTGAAACCCCTATTCTCATCAATTCGTCTTCCATCAGATACCCCTATATTTGGCGCAGTGAGCGAGACTTGTGGTGATTGTTGACCAGCATAGAAATAGTGCTGTGTATATAAATCATATCTGCATCGTTACGCCACAGCGCCATAGAACCAGAATTTGTTGTTTTTCACACGAGAAGCGTTTCATTTTCTTGTAGAATCCAGCTAGTTCCCAATTAGCTCCTTCTCTTCGACGCTCATAATCTGCCCATACGTGCTTGTAGAATCCTCTCGTGGTCAGTTGATATTCTGCAGTCGTAAATTCGTGAATGGTTTTTTTGCGCAGTTCTCGCTAGTTCTATTCAGATACGTTAAGTTATGTTCGCGTTTGTGCAGCTTAGGTAGGCTGAGTTATTGTTATAGTAAGAGCTGCCGCCCTGGGAGCGGCAAAGCCCCAAAAGCTAAGTTATGCATTTCAGTCGTTCGAGCTACCCATATATCTAAAAAAATATAAGTGGCGGCGACACCTAACTATTTGTTGGTAAAAGGAGCTTAGAACGGTTCAAGAGTTGATAAGGGGTTTTTTAATTGAGCAGCACGTCGAATCTGATACAAGGTCCAGAGCTGATGCAAGCGCGAAAGACTATTATGCATATAATCAATTCACTGAGTCCTTCTAGCAGGCGGAAGGGCGTTCAAATAGATGATGTTGTAAGCTACAGTGAATCTCTCGGCATCTACCCAGAGAGTGTTATTGGCATAATTCAACAACTAGCAAAAGAAGGACTGGTAGTAGAACCGTCAAAGAACCGTTTTTTAAACCGATTTCCTCCAATAACTATCCCTAAAAATCCGCTCGATTCGGACTCGCGGAGGTCACGAGGGCAGGCGTCTAATTCCCAACACGGAGTTCACGATGAGTTAGAAAAGATGGCATACCTCCTTGAAAAAAGTCATATCCTAATTACACCAAAGCAGCTGCTTCGTATTGAACGTGAGTACCAAGATATCATAGAATCTGGCAATCCCGATTTTTTTTATGAAGGCTGTCCAAGTGACGCTGAAATCGGAAAACGTGTTGGTATAGATAAGAGGAAGAGTCAAGGTGCGCGGGTTTTGCTCGGACTTTTAACGGAGCGTGACGTCACGATTAACTTCGATCGCGACAAGTTTTTACAATGGCTTTCGACCCCCAAGATTTCGAGAAAGAGCTCAAAGGATTTTGCCGAAGAACTCGGGGTGAGCTATTCAACCTTCAAGCGAAAAAGAGCCCTATGGGAGGCATATCTGTCTAAAAACACAGCTGGTGGGAAATAGCTAAAACAGTAATGTTGGTCATCTATGATGTTCTTAGTTGATCGCATGCTAGGCAGTCTTTCTTCCTGGCTCAGGATATTGGGGTAT
>JBAXDW010000160.1:0-4120 GCA_037140755.1 Methanobacteriota archaeon | reverse complement strand
TGGACGCGGCGAGGGTGACGCGGATCGGGGCTTTGACGTTGACGTTGAGGACGCTGCTTGTCGATGCCTTATACCACGTATCACCGGCGAAGGTAGCGTAATAAGTGCGTTGTCCGGCGGAGCTAAAGGTCTGGGTGAGGGAGATCTGGCCGCTGCTGTCCGTGTTTATCGTCTTATCGGTGTACCGGACGCCGTTGAGGTAGTGATAGATAGTGACGGACTTGCCGGCGGTGACGGGTGTCCACTGGTTGATCGAGGAGTTCCACCAGTAGAGCTTGGCGGTTAATGTGATCGGCTGATAGACGGTGGGGGTAGCGGTGGACGCGGTGAGTGTTATGCGGGTAGATGTGGGTTGGTTGCCGATGGCGTAGATCTTGGAGTTAGTACTCCCGACGTAGACGATGCCGTTGAGGACTGCAGGGGAGGATTCCACCCGAAATCCGGTCTCGGTCTTATAGCTCCAAAGGTTCGTACCGTTATTCGCGTATAGGGCGTAGACATTGTTATCTTCACTCCCGACGTAGACTACTCCGTTGGCGATGGCGGGAGACGACGACACAACGTTTCCGGTCGTATAGCTCCACTTCTTGGCTCCAGTCGCCGCGTAAAGGGCATAGACCTTGTGGTCAGTACTCCCGACGTAGACGATGCCGTTGAGGACTGCAGGGGATGAGTCCACCCAATCCCCGGTCTTATAACTCCAGAGCTTGGTGCCGGTGGCGGCGTTGAGGGCGTAGACATTGTTGTCTTGGCTCCCGACGTAGACCACCCCGTTGGCGATAGCAGGGGAGGACAACACTTGTTCTCCGGTCTTATAACTCCAGAGTTTCGTGCCGTTATTCGCGTAAAGGGCGTAGACGTTGTTATCTGTGCTCCCAACGTAGACGACACCATTGGCATAAGCAGGGGACTGTACATAGCCTCCGGTCTTATAACTCCAGAGCTTGGTGCCGGTGGCGGCGTTGAGGGCGTAGACATTGTAGTCACCGCTCCCAACGTAGACCACCCCTTTGGCGACGGTGGGGGAGGAAAAAACAAAATTATTGGTCGTATAGCTCCACTTCTTGGCTCCAGTCGCCGCGTAAAGGGCGTAGACGTTGTTGTCACCGCTCCCGACATAGACGATGCCGTTGGCGATAGCAGGGGAGGAGTCTACCTCATCTCCTGTCGTGTAATTCCAGAGTTTCGTGCCGTTATTCGCATAAAGGGCATAGACATTGTGATCTTCACTCCCGACGTAGACCACCTTGTTGACGACGGTGGGGGAAGAGAAAACAACTTGTCCAGTTGTATAGCTCCACTTCAGCTGTCCGTTTGACGGCACTGGCCCCGCGACCGGGCTGTAGTCGCCGGTATGCTGGGCATTGTAGCGGAACTGCGTCGTATCGTACTCTGCTATTGCAGGAATGGTTACAACGCCTGCAAATAACACAGTAAAGAGAAGAATGACGACAGAAAATGAGACGATTTTGTATGCGCGCATGATTGCCTCAAAAGCGTTTTTTAGACACGTAGGAGCGTGTCATAAGATACGATAAAGGCTGCGGTCTGAAACTAACGGTGAGTTAGAAGCAGCCATCAGTGCACTCTAAGGCCAAAATTGAAAAAGAGATAATAAGCAGGAAGCTAAAAAAAGCTCAACATCGATTCGCTCGCATCTTTCGATTTAGAACCTTTCGCGATTCTCTTAGCTCCCCCCTGATTATCATGGAAAAGAACCTCATTATGAGCTTTATATTCAAAAAGCCGCCCTTTGGGGGCCACGACGTGGGTTCGAATCTCGCCCTCGGCCTTTGATTTTCTTTATAGGAGTCAGATGCGCTTGCTTTTTTTAAAATAAGTGATTTTAGTTCTGCGATTTTCGAAATGAGCGAGTACTATTCTATATTTTGCGGAGCGACGCGCCTTAACATTCGAATGCTAAAGACCACAATCCAAAGTGAAATCGCCGCGGAAAAGATAATCTCAGCGGCTGCCCGCCAGATGACATATTGAGAGCTACTTGCCAGAGCGATGATGCCGAGGGCGATTGAAAACCACCCTAAAGGCTTTACGGAAGAGACGACAAGCGAACCGCCCATGAGGAACATACCTACCGCACAGAAAATCACAAACACTAAGGTTATAACGTCGTGTATTACGCCAAGCGGTTCGGGCAAGAGACCGATCCCGGCTTCCGCAGCTAGTCCCAGTAACATACACACCGCACCTAACCGGTATGTAGGCGAAGGAGCAGCGCTCAACAGTCCTAACGCGAAGACGATGCCAAGAACGCCCACCAGTACCAGCCCCGAATTGAAAAGGAGCTCCGTGGTAGGCGAGGAGACCATAGGCCGGGGGACGGCGTCCATAATTTCAATATAGGATGTACCGCCAAGATCGCTAAGCCAGTTTTGCGTGATGCTAAAATTACTCGGTGAATAAAGGATCGCAAGCGCTAGAGAGCTCGTAGCGGTAATTACGCCCAAGAGGCCACACACGCCAGCAACCTGCCGCAGCGTTCGATGTGTGGGCGGCAACGTTTTGTTTGCTGACATCAAAGACCTTCACACGGTGTTCCCTATCGCCGTGGTATTTTCAACTGAAACGGATCCACGCTTCGTGTCAGTCGCCATAACGCCGAAGAAAACAAAATCAGAGCCAATAAAGCTTTCGGTAAGGCGTACGTATCTTCACATTGAACATGACTCCTCAGACGCCTCAGCTCGCAAGTTCGGCAACTCCCCAGTACCTCATATAGATATCAAACACCGGATTAGGGCGGGGACTTTTGTAAAACCTCCAGTCTACTCCAGAAACGCCAGTGTTAGTATGCGTTCTTGTTTGATGATCCCACTGAAATACGTCTCCCATTTGCTCACAGAATTTTCGTAGGTCTCCTGGAATGAATGATTGCTACCGTGCGTAAGCGGCACCTTCTGCTGCTTCAGCCATCGTTCGAATGAGAGCTGTTTAAACATACGCTCACTATCACGTCATCTGTCCAAGAGCGGCGCGAGCGTCTTGACAACCTGTGGATGCAGCGGGCAATAATGCTGCATTCGAATTTTATCATGCTCAGGCAGAATATCAAGCACAGGCGCGTCTCGTTGAATCGCTTCTTCGAACTGTGTTACCGTCAGTTTTGCTATCGTCGCTTGTGGTCTTTGCCCAGTGAACGCGCCGAACAGCGCTATAGCCTTGTAATGCTTGCAATGATGCGTGTCAATATCTTCTTGTTCGTAAGCCCGCTTGACAGCCAACAACAGATTCTGCACATCTTCTTTCGTTACAATTTGGCTAGTTACATGCTTGCGTTCTTTTACGCCCTTCGGCATCTCCAAAAAGAGGTCAAACGCCTGATAGCGCGTATCAAAATGCGTTTTAGTTAGATACTTAAGATAAGCCGTTGCAAAGTTAAGTACCTTCCGCGGCGCGTAAAAATCGGTGTACGTCTTTGGCAGGCGCTCCCGCAGTGCTTCACCTCTTTCTTTGCTAATTGTGCCTTTAGTGGCGTTCAAAAAAGTCAAAGAACATCGCTTTATCTATGGAATTGACGCTTTGCTGATTCCAGCTAAGCGAGATTCCGTGTAACTCACCAGTTCTTTCTTGCTATACTCAAGAGTGAGCCCAGCAAGATTATTCAATTCGCTCGCATCTTTCTATACGGAACCCTCACGCGACCTTTCTTGAGCTTCCGCCGGACTATCAAAAAAGGAACCTATTCTAGGGTTTATATTCAAAAATCCGCCCTGGGGAGGCCACGACGTGGGTTCGAATCTCGCCCTCGGCCTTTGATTTATGTTTTCGGGTCAGCTTCGCTTGCATTATGCGCCACTAACGCTATCGTTCGCGTATCTGGTCTAGTCTAATGCACATTTATCGTCACGACCGCGCTCGTCGACGCCTTATACCACGTGTCACCGGCGAAGGTGGCGTAATAGGTGCGTTGTCCGGCGGAGCCAAAGCTCTGGGTGAGAGTGATCTGGCCGTTAGCGTTGGTGGTCTTGGTGGTATCGATGTACTTGATGCCGTTGAGATAGTGGTAGATGGTGACGGGCTTGCCGGTGGTGATGAGTGCCCACTGGTTGGTAGCGGAGTTCCACCAATAGAGCTTGCCGGTGAAGGTGACTTTCTGATT
>JBAXDW010000159.1:0-4194 GCA_037140755.1 Methanobacteriota archaeon | reverse complement strand
ATCCGTAAAGAAGACGAAGGTAAAGAGATAAAGGTCGTTAAGACGCAAGAAGGGGTATTTATCCTTCCATGAAAGGGCATCAGCTGCTAGAGCAACGACTGTGGACGCCACTCGCTGAACATGAAAAGCTGCTGTTGCCACGTAGTTGGCAGATCCTTGGCGACTTGGTGCTCGTCAACATCCCGACCAAGATCGCGCGTCTAAAACACGACATAGGTGAAGCATTGCTGGATCTTTATCCACGCTGCAAGAGCGCTTTGTGGGACAAAGGAGTGCACGGTTACCTCCGGACGCCCGAGATCGAAGTCATTGCTGGCTCAGGAACGAGGACGGTCCATAAGGAAAATCGTTGCAAATTCGCCCTCGACGCGAGCAGCGTTATGTTCTCAGCAGGCAATTTTGCCGAACGAGTTCGAATGAGCACGGTCGGCAGCAACGAGAGAGTCCTCGATATGTTTAGCGGCATAGGTCAGCTCAGTATTCCGATAGCTGTGCATGCCCATCCGCAGTCAATTGTCGCTATAGAGCTCAATTCAGTTGCATATCGCTACCTTCGGCAAAATATCAGGCTAAATAAAGTAAATAGTATCGTCCGACCCATATTAGGCAATTGCGAGCACGTCACGCCAAACGCCCAATTCGACCGAGTGATCATGGGACATTTCGACGCGTGCGACTATCTTCATAAAGCGCTGCGCTCTTTAGCTCCCGGGGGGGTCGTACACTATCACGAACTTGTCCCCGTAGAATTGATGTACAAACGACCCTATGCGCGCGTCGAGCAAGCGGCGCAGACACTTGCGAGATCGACCGACCTACTCGGTACGCGCAAAGTTAAAGACTACGCTCCGGGAATTGCGCATGTCGTGGTCGATGCTTGAATAAATTGAACTCGAGTTTCACGCTGGTGGCGGCGTCAACCAGCACTTTAAGCTTTTTAAACGCAACCTCTCTCGTTTGAAGGCGCAGTCCGCAATCAGGATTGATCCACATATCATCACCAAAAACTTCTATGCCGCGCTCAATTCGCTTTTTAACCGTTTCTACAGATTCGACCTCTGGACTGTCTGTATCGATCACGCCGAGCGCGACGCTTTTTCCATGGTCTTCAAATGCAGCTCCTGTCAATTTCTCGAGCAAAGCAGGGTATTTCGTTGCTTCCACTCCGATGTATTCCACGTTTTTTAGCTTCAGGAGCTGCTCAAACTCCTTGAAGGACGCTACATGAGGATGGAGCTTAACAGGAATCTCAACATCCTCGACCGCCGCGTCGATATATCCGAGCACGTTCTCCACCCCCACATTGTACAAAACTGGTTCATCGATCTGCAAAGCATCCGCCCCTGCACGACAAAGCTGGTCAGCTTCAAAGCGAAGCGCTTTTGCTAGGTCGTTAAGCAAACGTGGGTCGAGCCTCGACCTGTACGGCGCGCCGTGGCTTAAAGAAGACGATGTGGCGATTGTGACAGGCCCAGTTATGATCCCTTTGATCTTAGCGCCCTCTCCGGCATACTGACGTGCCAAAGTGAGGTCCTTTGCAGTAATAATCCTCAGGGGACGCGTGATTTTTCCAGTTATGTACGATCGACCCTTGTCGCTTTTCATTCCTGGAATCCCGGCAGCAAAAATGCTTATCATATCAGCCCTTACTTGGCCGTCAGAGATCAGGTCAATTCCGGCTCGAACTTGTTCGACGACCGCTGCCTCAATAGACGTGACAAAAGGATCCTTTCCAGCCATAAGATCTTGAACACTCATTTTGGCTTTGCAGTCTTCGCCTATGGTGTGCGTAGGGTAGCTCCCTACCGTGTTAGTAAGAATTCCCATTCAGGTGCTCCTATTTAGCGCGTAATCTCGATTCACAACGCTTATCAAATAACGCTTACGAACTTTCTCTCGCCTGTTATGGTCCTCTTCGAAACCCTCTGCGTTGACTGATGCACCAAGTGTCTCCAGATAGGGATCGTAAACGAACCTGTTTGCCGCGTCTTCAAGGTCACTAAGGCGGCGGGAGTAGAAGAGATGCGAGCAGCACCTACAGTCTGACGAACCAAAGCCTTCGATGCGGGCCAGCGAAGGATTTTTCCCCAAATTGTACGCTATATTACATTCAATTTTTTCTTGTGTTGCGATTTCAATTGTCTCGATTACCTCTGAAACAGTTAAGAGGTAATCAACGTGCCACTTTTGCGTCTTGCGACGTCCAGCAGAAACATCCAAGTGGCGCTCAACTCGTTTGAAGCCAACAGCCCCCATTGCCGACCCCACGTACGCATAGAAGCCTCGCGCAAATGAAATAGTCCCGAGCTTTCCAACTGTCACATCTTTCGCCGAAGCTAACCAAAGAACCAATACGTACACACCCTTAATGATATCATTCTGGGTCTTCGTTCGCTTTTGCGAACTTGAGAGACTGTTTGATCTGTTCATTGACGTTGTTTGCCGTTACCTCCCCATGCCCAGGATATAATACGCTTACTTCCAGCTTCGCCAAACGCGAGATTGAGCGTATTAAGTCGTGCGAGCTTCCACCAGGCAGATCGGTCCGACCAATACCCCCATAAGGAAAGATCGTGTCCCCTGAAAAAAGGCTCTTCGAATGGTCTTCGTAAAGGCAGATACTTCCAGGGGTATGTCCCGGCGTGTGGATCACGCGCAAGATGGAATCACCGAGGTCAATTCTCACTCCATCTCTTAGCAAAGTGTCGACGTGGAATCGAGGCGCTCGCGCGCCAAAAATATGCGCTGCTGAAGCGGTCGTCCCTATCGCTTTAGCATCGGCCTCGTGCATCATAACCTTCGTACTACCTGGAAGTTCCAGCTGATCTAGCGCCGCCGTGTGATCGTAATGCAAGTGAGTTAAAATAATGCAACAGGCTTCATCTAACGGCAACTGTTTAGCGGTTGTCAGAGATCCAAGATCAACAACCGCTTTTTGCTCTGCAATTAACCAGAAAGTGTTGCTCTCGTAAGCCCGCGAAAAGGTGTCCACACGCACTTCTGTGAAATACGGTTTGCGGTATAATAAAGCTTGGGCTAGACCAACCCAGAGTGACGCGGCTCACATTTTTAAGCAACAAGCGCATAAACACTATGTAGAGGTGTAAGCTAAGCGCAGCCTAAAAACAGTATGACACTCCTAGCAGAAGCGAAGAAAGGATTAACTGATGACATAAGAAACGTTGCCAAATCAGAGGGCATAGCAAGCGAGAAACTTAGGCGCAACATCGCTAGTGGTCGAACCGTTATAGCGAAGAATGTGACTCACGACGTCACAGCGATCGGTATTGGCGAAGCGCTTTGCGCAAAAGTTAACGCCAATATAGGAACTTCCATAGACTACGTTGAGAAAAGCGAAGAGTTAGCAAAGGCACAAATAGCGCTCAAATTCGGCGCAGACACAGTCATGGATCTATCTACGGGTGGGGACTTAGATAGTATTCGACGCGAGATTCTACAAAAGATCCAAGCCCCAATTGGCACAGTACCTATATATCAAGCGGCTATGCGAAGGGACGCCGTTGTGTCAATGACGACTGACGACATATTCGATACGGTTCGCAAGCACGCGAGAGACGGAGTTGATTTTATGACTATCCATGCTGGAGTCAATTTGAAGTCTCTGGAAGTGTTGAAAAAGAGTAAACGACTCATGGGGGTCGTCAGTCGTGGAGGCGCTTTCACAATAGCGTGGATGGTACACAACAACGAAGATAACCCCCTCTATGCAGAATATGACTATCTCCTTGAGCTCGCACGTGAATACGACTTCGTAATAAGCCTCGGTGATGGCATGAGATCGGGATGCTTGCACGATGCAAGCGACCGCCCTACGTTCATGGAATATATACAAATCGGGGAGCTCACCCAACGGGCCCATGAAAGCGGCGTTCAAACTCTTGTAGAAGGACCTGGCCATATCCCGCTTAACGAGATAGAGGCCAACGTTAGGGCAATGAAATCGTTGACGTGTGGCGCACCACTCTACCTGCTTGGACCAATCGTCACGGACATAGCCCCGGGGTATGACCATATAACTGGAGCGATCGGGGGTGCCCTCGCAGGAATGTATGGGGCCGATTTCTTATGCATGACTACACCATCAGAGCTCCTCGGGCTCCCGACACAAGAGGATATCAAACAAGGAGCGATCGTCACAAAGATAGCAGCTCATGTTGCTGACCTAGCGAGAGG
>JBAXDW010000158.1:0-4236 GCA_037140755.1 Methanobacteriota archaeon | reverse complement strand
CGCAAATCGTCTTCACGTACGAGGGCAGCATGTTTCCCACGGCGATCGAGTGCAACATCGTGGCCATCATAAGCACCAAGTCAACGTCTTTGAGGAGTTCACGCATGGCGTCCTGTGCGGCCATGATGTCTGTAATGACTTCGGGCAATGGGCCGTCGTCGCGGATGGACCCGGCGAGCACGAACGGCACGTTATTGACCACGCTTTCGTACATGACGCCACTTTTGACGAGTCCTTGGCGCACCGCCGCTGTAATCGATCCGCACCGGACCACTTGGCTGATGGCGTAGAGGTGGTGCTTGTGCCCCCCGCTTACCAGCTCTGCCTTCTTGATGTCCAGGCCGAGCGACGTTCCGTAGAGGTCACGCTCGATATCGTGAACCGCAAGCGCGTTGCCGGCGAGCAGAGCATCGACATACCCGCGGCGAATAATTTTCGAAAGCGCCTCAGCAGCGCCGGTATGTGAAACCGCAGGCCCTGCAACGACGGCAATCTTTTTTCCCTGCGACTTCGCGCTCACCATTTCTATGGCTATTTGGCGAATGAGCGTCGTAGAGGGGCGCTCCGAGGACACAGCGCCGCCCATAAACTCAAAAAGGGAGCGCTTACGCGGGCGCTCGGGAGGAATGACACGTACGCCGCGCTGCCCGAGCACTATTTGATCCCCTACTCTGATGTGGTGGAGTGGTGTGCATAGCGCGCGGTCGTCGCGAACGACGATCATGCAGTCCATTTCGATATCCTCCACAGGAATCCAGGTGTCGCGCCGGTGGATAAAAGTGGGGTGATTCGTAGTCGAATAGAACCCTTCTGGGACGACCTTGTCCGTGTCGGCGGCTCCGAGCCGGACATCCTCAATCTTAGGGACTTGCGCACCGAGCCGATGAAGGTCGCTCATGATCGCGTCAAGGTGTGCCTCGTCGCGCCCATTGACCGCAAGCCGCACGTAGCTAGGGTCGCTCTTGTGCTCGCCTACGTTGAAGGTGACGATCTCAAACTCGCCGTCAAGATCCATGATCTTGTCGAGCACCCGTGTCAACGTCAGCGAGTCAATAATGTGTCCCTTCAGTTCCACTTCACGAATCGTCGTCATGTGTACTATCCTCGTGCGCCAGCTATGCTGTCCGCTCGCTACCTTACAATCACCGTTCCGATGCCTTCGTCAGTAAACAGCTCTAGGAGGAGTGCGTGATGAACGTTGCCGTTGATGATGTGCGCATTCTGTACTCCAGCTTCTAGGGCCTTTAAGCACGCATGCGCTTTCGGAATCATACCTCCGCTGATACTCCCCAATTCGATCGCAAGCTGGGCCTCAGCGAACGTCATGCGGGAGACGACCGTTTCGGGATCACTCGAGTCGCGCTGAATCCCGTCGACGTCAGTCAAGGCGATGAGCTTGCGGGCCATAAGCGCCGCGGCTATATCTCCCGCGACGGTGTCGGCATTGAGATTAAGGCTATGGCACGCGCTGTCTACGGCGATGGGAGCGATCACAGGGATGTATCCCTCGCCGGCCATAATCATAAGGATCTCGGGGTTGATGACTTCTGCCTCGCCGACCCAGCCGAGATCAACCTCGTGTTCGACGCCTTCATAGACTACGCGCTGGGGGTTTTTTTTCCGAGCGGCGATCATGCGGCCATCCTTTCCGGACAGCCCGACCCCTTTGCCGCCGTGTTTGCCAATTAGTGCCACAAGACTCGTATTGATGTTCCCGACGAGGACCATGCGGGCGATTTCAAGGGTCTCTTCGTCAGTGATACGCAAACCTGCCGCAAATTCGGGCTTTTTGCCCATTCGCTCCATCTTCTCGCTGATTTCCGGTCCACCGCCATGAACCAGAACCGGCTGCATACCGACGTAGCGCAAGAGCACGATATCTTCGATGATGCCTTCCATGAGGCGCTTGTCGATCATCGCGTGCCCGCCAATTTTGATAACGGTGAACGATCCATAAAACTCGCGAATGTAAGGCAATGCTTCGATGAGGATCTGCTCCCGCTTCATTGACCTGTAGTTCCGACTGAGAATAGAAATATTTTCCTGCTTGATCGTCCCTAGGCGTGCGATCGGCCGTCAACGATACGCCAGGGGCGAGTCCTGCCCTTAAAGACTATATGCTTCGAGGGCTATTTGGCACGTGCCAATCTTGGCTTCGTTAGCACAAGCAGTCGATGATATGACGCACAAGGTAGCGTGTATTCAGATAGGTGCCCTCGGGACGTGGCAGGAAAATGTCGACCACGCAGTCGCATTATCTGACGAAACGGATGTGGACCTAATCGTTCTTCCGGAGCTCTTCGCCCACTGCAAGGATTTCAAAGCTGGAGAGCGTATTCCGGGACGTACAACGGATATATTTGCCCAGCTCGCCCGCGAAAAAGGCAGCTGTATCCTCATGGGGAGCATCCTCGAGGTTGACGGCCACGATCAGCGGTACAACACGAGCGTGCTTATCGATCGGCGAGGGCGGATTCTCGCTCGGTACCGCAAGATTCACCTTTTCTCATACCATTCGAAAGAGAAACGTTCACTGATTGCTGGGAGGGACGTTGTGACCGCCCCAACTGAGCTCGGCGTTATCGGGTTCTCGATCTGTTATGACCTGCGCTTTCCTGAGCTCTATCGAGCTCTAGTCAAGAAGGGGGCTGAGATCATCGTCTGTCCAGCGGCGTGGCCCTATCCGCGCCTCGATCACTGGATTACGCTCAACAAGGCTCGTGCGATTGAAGGGCAATGCTACTTCGTTGGCTGTAATCAAGCAGGCGCGCCGACGCCGACGACCACGCTCGTCGGTCGGAGCATGATAACTGATCCGTGGGGAGAGGTGGTCGCCGCGGCTGGCGCTGTGGAGGCTATTATTGAAGCGGTGATTGATGTTACTCTCGTCCGCAAGATACGTGAAGAATACGCATTTTCAAATGACATCGTCGAGGTTTAAATAGAGACTTGCTCTGCACAGGACTGCTTCGTCAGAAGCACGTTTGGATTATGAACATCGTCTCAGTGCGATCCCTCCAGCTCTTTGAGTATCTACGATTGCGATTGCTGCTACGTGCGTTTTTTTATAACAAGCGCTAGATGTAACTGACAAAAAAGCGTGCAGGTGACAACAACTGCCATCGGTTATTGAGTATCTTTTGTTGGAACTGTTCTTAGTAAATGTCACAGCGGTGTTTCATCCAATTCCTGCCGAGCCAACAATTGCGATTTTGCTCGACAAACACGTCAGTCCGTTGCTGATCTTGACTGTAGTGATCGTGGGCTCATTCATTGGATCCGCTGTAGGCTTCCTCATCGGAAAGTACGGCCTCAGACGAATTATCCCTTTTCACGACAGCGAACGCGATACAAGGGCCCAGCAGTGGTTTCGAAAGTATGGAGCGGCGCTTCTGTTGGCCTCTCCGTGGATCCCGTTAGCAGGAGATCTTGTTCCGCTCGTCGCGGGGGTGGAAAACTACAACTCTTCACGCTTCGTGGTCGTCATTTTGGCAGCTAAAATAATCAAAGGTACAGCGCTCGTCTATTTCATTTCGTTTTTCCTCCAGTTCTCGGGCCTGCATTTCTAAGTCGCAACGAGAACTGCTATTGGGCTATGGGGCCTGTGGGTTTCCCCTTCGGTGTCACATGGGTGTGCAGAAAATAGCATGCGAGTGGGCACGTACATTAGCATCATCCGCAGCACCAGAACAGTTCTAGTGCGAAAACATAAGACGCCCTTTTAGGGGGGGGTTGGGGGTATGGTAAGACCGGAACTGCATTCTGTAGCAGCTAGCAAAGTTTAAGAGCGTCCACGCGAAACGTGGAGTCAAGCTCCGGTAGTGTAGTCCGGCCAATCATGAGGGACTCTCACTCCCTCGACTTGGGTTCAAATCCCAACCGGAGCATCTTTCTCTTGTTGCGTGCGGTATCAGCGCCGAGCGAAGCGTCTGAAGCCCGCTGTTTTGGCTGGGCGCTTCTTAGTGCGGTCGATCGGGGCGCTCTTGTTCGACCGCGTCTTGTTGCCGTGGATCAATCCGATGGTAACTCACGGAGCAACACCTCACGTGCGATCTGCATACCGTTGATCGCAGCGGGAAATCCCGCATACACAGCCATCATAAGGATAGTCTCAGTGAGCTCCTGAGGCGTGCATCCACTGTTGAGCGCTGCCTGAATATGATCACGAAGTTGATGCTCCATATTGCCGAGCGCGGTGAGTGAAGCGACGATGCAAAGCTCGCGCTGCTTCGCAAG
>JBAXDW010000157.1:0-4275 GCA_037140755.1 Methanobacteriota archaeon | reverse complement strand
GCTGTTTCCTCTGCACTTTGCGTCGGAAGACCACGGGGGATGAAGTATTAGAATGTCCGGATAACGAAATTGAAAAACATCAATCGGCGTTTGTTTTTATTATAGCAAGTACAACGCTTCCTGTTTTGACGGAGCCCGTAGAGCGTTTCTTTTCGCGTGGGTAGTGTTGCGCCTCTGAAAATACAGTCGCAACTAAGCTAGAAACTACTTAGAGCGGTTGTCTAGCGTGCGATGCAAATCGTTTCTAATGGAGCATTGGCGAGCCTATTATTGCCTTGCGAATATGCGCAGAGCGTCGCTCGTTTACAAAAATAGAAATCTTGGTACGCTTGAATACCTTCATTTCGAGTCCAGATTTAAAAAAAAAAGCGCAAAACGCGAGCGAAAACGTTAAATATGATACTGTAAAGCTTAATTATACTGAGATTAACGGGAACCGGGCCCGTGAATGGCCTGCCTCAAAAAACCCGTCTTCTCTTACGGTTAACGGGTCCGTGTTCCAACTTCGATTCTTATCTATAGGTTTTGTCAGTTGTTACATTGCGTACATGAATGCCAAAACCCTATCCGGTTGTGATTCCTTTTCACCCTATAAGTGGGACCGTCTTATACGCCCGCGGGATCTGTTTTGTTGTTTCAGCTTGCCATGCATGTGAAATAGGGTTAATAAGGTACTTATTTGCTGACTGTTGAGCGTAAATCGAGCTTAAGCAGTAGAATTCGTGAAATTGTATATTCTTCCACTAGACAAAACTCTGAGTTTTTTTCGTGTCTTCTTCTTCCGTTTCAGAGGGTAAATAGACCTAGATTCCGTAAAAAGAGCGAATCAAATCTCAACCCTTATCTAAGTAAAGCACAAAACTCAAAACTTATCTAAGAGAAGCGCTTTTTACTAAGCGTTAACATAGCAAGGAGGTGAAGTAATGGGAGACATTAAAACGATAACCAGTGTGCCCGTAGGGGCATTCGCCATGATGTACGCAGCTCTTCAAGCAGTTTTAGGGCTCATATTCGGAATCATTTACGCCATAATAATTCTTGCCGGAGTAGCAATACCTGGGGGGCTTTCTCTTGGTGCTGGGGCTGTAGGCGCCGTATTGGTCATCATCGTGATGGTCGTAGGCGGATTTATCTTTGGGTATATCGGTGGAGCGATAGTCACACTGATTTACAACTGGCTTGTACCCAAAGTTGGCGGCTTCAAACTTGAGCTCGAGTGATGGAAAGCGTGTAGTTGAATCGCAGCAAATCGGAGCGTATGAACGTTACGATTTAAGCAAAAGCGCAAACCATCATCTTTTTTTCTTTTTAAACAATAGTTAGCAGTCTTGCTGCGCCATTTTCGGCCACGCTAAGCGTAAGCCTGAACATTCCGTTATGCAGAGCGAGATTGCAGCGCACAGGCAATCTCCGTATGCGAGCCTTAGCAGCAATCAAGTCGAATTCTTGTTCAGCTGAATGAACAAAGCGCCGCCTAAGTGGAGAACTGATATGAAAGACAAGATCAAGCTCGACAATGCCGGAAGTGCGGTGTTTGCGCCGCAACTCGTTGGCCTAGTGACCACCGTTGATCGTGCTGACCAACCAAACGTCGCGACCTTTGCTTGGATAATGAGCACTTCGCACGACCCGGAACTCATCGCAGTGAGCGTTTCAAGGGAACGCTATACCTACGAGTGTCTAACCGATGAGTTTGTCGTCAATTTGCCAACGAAGGAATTGATCAAACAGGTGTGGGCCGTTGGAACCCTGTCGGGAAGGAACGTGAACAAGTTCCAGGTCGCTGGATTAACACCCATACCCTCCGACGTGGTGAAGCCGCCCCGAATTGCTGAGTGTCCGACCCATATTGAGTGTCGCATCGTCGACACCTTGGAAACGGGCGACCATACCATCTTTGTCGGCAAAGTCGTGGCAAAATCTGGCGACTTCGATGCAATAAAGGACGGCACACTCAATGAGCTCGTTGAGCCTTTGTTCCATCTTGGAGGCACTAAATTCCTCTCCGGCCGGGAACGAATTGATGTAAACGAGTTTAGCAAGGGTAAAAATAGTTATTGAACTGCGCGACAAAGCAAACATAAACGGCTATCCTCAAAGCGTTGGGTGTTCAACAAGCAAGCCGCATCGGGTCGTTAACTTTCAAGCGAAGTCTTATCGATTTTTCTTAGGAAGCACGAGTTCCAGCTTTTTTAACGCTGTCTCATATGTCAGCGGTGCCGGGCAAAATTGCCAAACCCACGATGAAGTGCAGTCGGCTCCGGACGGTTTCACGGCCTTAGCCTTCGCATAAGCGAGCTTTTTTTAAGTGCATGTTTGCCAAAACCAGCCTCCGCTGAGGTGTGATGCAAACGCGGTGTCACAGGTTTACACGCAATTCCTGTCTCACGCGGCCTTATAGCGTTTTTGTGTGCAGGTTAGACTAGAGGTGAACGCTATGGCGACAAATGTAACGAGCATACAATCGGGCGAACCACGGTGCGCAGGTTCCTCGTCGGCGCTACGTGTAAACAGGCGCATTGAAAACGAAGAGATTCCGCTCTTTGTTCAAAGATGCGTCGTCGATGCAACGTGCTGGGAAGTCGACGGAACACGGTACGATCAGTGGCGCGCTGAAAACGGCAACGGGAAAGTTCCTGCTGCCGAATGGCGTGACAAAGTTGTCATTCCCCATCTTCAGGAGCGATTTGACGGGCTTGAACTGCGCGACGATGACCGTCTCTATGGAATCCGACAAGATACCGTGAAGGAGATCGATGAGCGTTTCTACGATCCTCAACAGCTCCGGGGCTGTATGCTCGCGAAGTGTCCGGGACAACGATGGTTATTCGCTCTTGGGTGTTGCCGAAGATACCGACCGTTATAGAGTTTGGCCCCCCAAAGGTCGGGTGAAGCTGATAGTGTTCCGCGCGCACTGCCATTGGTGCGCGCTACGGTGTCCACTCACGCATCAGCGTATTCGAAGTCCGGAAAAGCGTCTTCGAATTCGAGTCTCCTGTCCGTGAGCTTGTTGTACACGATCACCGCCTCTTCCAAGCTGAGCGGCGTCAGTTCCGGGTCGTACTCTTCGTCGTCGCCAAAAAACGGCACCGTTTTTTCATACTTAAAATAGAGTTCTTCCGGTGTCCGGAACAGGTCGACGTTCTTAAGGCCTGTTTTCAGCGTTTCAATGCAGAACCGGTGCTCGTTTCGCGCAAGAAGGATAGCCGTTTCGGTATCGTACACCACGCCACCAAACGCTTGTTTCATAGCGTCATAACTTTTCGATGAACTAGGAGTTAAGTGTTGTACATGCGCACGGAAAGTAAAAAATTGGCCATTTCATCGCTAGCTAAGACGGTGAGGTTATTGGACAACCTTTGCCCATTATGCGTAGACACAAAAGAGGAATGGCTTGACAACAAAGGGCATGATGGTCCCATTTTCACAGACTGCCTGTATCCTCTTCAGCCTCGAGCATTTCCATCAGAGGCTTCTTGAGGACAAGCACGCGCCTTCCAACCCTTACCGCCCGCAGTTCGCCGGACCGCACCAGCCGATACGCGCTCGCTCGGCTAATGCCTATGAGGCGTGCAGCGTGCTCAACGGACAACGTCAGTGCTTCGTCTTTATGGTGTTCCTTTGTCATGTTCACACCGTTACGAATGGAAAGGCGCTGCGCTAGATATATGTGTTGTCTCCATTGCGCTAAATGAGATCTGTATCTTGGAGGTGGCCCTGCTTCACGCGCGACAATCATCGGTGTTGTTCGAGCTCGCTATTATGCTTCTGCGTGTTGCTGCGAGCATTTCCGGCATTAGATGAAGAGAATACCGCGATGTTTGGCATTGCACTAACTCTCTCGTTTTTTGGCGCGAAGCCGTGATCGAAGGGAACATCTCAGCCCGCTTAAAGCGCTACCTTTCATTCGCCGTGTGTCTGTTTGACAGCAATAAACAATCAGCTGTACCTTCGTTCACGCGGTCACACTAGCGTTTCTAGGGTTTGAGTCACCATCACAATAGTCGTTATATTGAACGGGATCCCGTTTTTCTAGCCGAAAAGGATCAGTCACAATGCACATTGAAAAATACAAAAGCATTCACTGTCACATACCCGAGTGCCGATGCTGCGACTACGTCATAAGAATAGACCAAAACTTGAAATTGGACAGAACTGCCGCCACTCGGATTCAGACAGGTCATCTGACTTGCTGTAATGGTGAACCTCGTTCGTGCTATGCAGGCTTAACAACTTTTCGCCTGTTTTCCTGTGATACAAAGCCGTGAGCTTGGC
>JBAXDW010000156.1:0-4349 GCA_037140755.1 Methanobacteriota archaeon | reverse complement strand
GAAAGTCTAATATGTGACCCCCTCTTCTCCGCATTTATCGATATCGACAAGCTTTTCATCATCTCGTGTCTTGGGCTGCGATAAGCTATACTGTCCTGGTCCCCTTTTTTCTTCGTTCAGACACAATCGACTTGAAGATGGGCGCTGGTTGGTAAAAGAACAGAGGTAGGTATGTGCTTAGCAGCTTTGACAGGCACAGGCTGCAGATTTCCATTAATGCACCCTCGAGCATTCGCTTCAACGGTTTCGGGGCCTAAGGGCTCTTTTTCGAATTGAAGGCCTTTGATGCTCGTTTTCGTATATGGCGAACGAAAGAAGGCTTGAAATACTAAAAACTATACTTTAAAAAGGAGGCGAAATACGTGAATGAAAACAAATGTGCACAATGTGGCTCACCTGCTGCGCTTCGCGCTAAGTACTGCGAGAGCTGCGGGGCTCCGCTCATCGCGCAAGGAACACAACGTCCGGCAAAATCTCCAATTTACCAAGCGCCTGCATATTACACGGGCACTCCAACGCCCTATCAAGGCGTCTCCATTCGTTTTGTCGCTATACTCATTGATTACATGATCATCGGGATCGTTTCTGGAATACTAGCAGTCCCATTCGTCGTCGCGGCCATCGCAGTCGCGGTAACCAGTAGAAATGTATCGTCGCTTTCACTAGGGTCGATTGCTACAGCATCCTTGTTAGGGCTCGTTGTCTGGTTCCTCTACTTTACGCTGCTCGAGGGACATTACGGACAAACGATTGGTAAGATGGCGCTCAATATCAAAGTCGTACGAGAAGCAGACAGCGCTCCGATCGACTACGGAGAAGCGGCGATTCGCACCATCCTTCGTATTATCGACGGCTTGTTCGATTATCTCGTTGGGGCGATTTTTATCTGGATGTCTGAGGAGAAACAGCGCCTCGGCGATCGTGTCGCGCACACCGTCGTCGTGAACAAGTAATCGGCCGTGCTTCTCTTTTTTGTGCTGAAGAACACACCGCTACCAATCATGATATACGATGGGTTTAGCGCAGCTGTTGACGTATCTACTGTTCTCGTTCATTTTTCAATTGAGCTGGACGAACGATGATAACTCGTCTCGCATATTTTCCGACGAAGACAACAACGATGGAAAAAAACCGGCGCAGTCTCGGTAGCAAACGCACAAAGAGACACAATTGAATGGAAGAAAGATTAAAAAGGGATGTTTCCCTATGGCTTAACCAAAGGAGGTGAAACATATGGACGAGAATTCATGCATGCAATGTGGTACTGCGACATCACCCAGCGCCAAGTATTGTGAGAGCTGTGGCGTCGCTCTTGCCGGTTCAGCACCACAATCAGCGCCTGCGTTCGCTCCGGCGCCTGGGTATCAGGCACCCCGCGCTTATGTGCCGTACGCCGCATCGCCCTACCAGGGGGTCGCCATTCGCTTTGTCGCGATACTTATCGATACTATCATTATAGTGATCCTCGCCGGCATACTGTCAGCTCCGTTCAACGCGCTGGCCGTCATAACTAATAGCGCATCGGGTACCATCACATTTTCACTAGCCAGTGCCTTGGGCGGACTTGTTTCGTTTGCGGTATTCATTCTGTACTTTACGTTGCTTGAGGGGCGCTATGGGCAGACTGTTGGGAAGATGGCCGTGAAAATCAAGGTCGTGCGAGAAGCAGATGGCGCTCCGATCGACTACTCACAAGCAGCAGTCCGGACGATTCTGCGGTTTCTCGACGAGATCCCTTATGCTCTCCCTTACTTGCTTGGTGCAATCCTCATCTGGTCCTCCGAAGAAAAGCAGCGCCTTGGAGATCGTGTTGGGCATACTGTAGTGGTTAAAGCGTAATAGAGGTTTTTACCCCTCTTTTTTAACGTTAAGTCAAGTAGCGTTTTTACCCTCTGCTGCGAAACGAGTCTGGTAGCACCTTTCTCTCCATAGTCTAAGCACGCTTGATCGGCCCCGTCATTCTTCTCAGCTTGCTAGGTAGTTATACAATTTATGCACCGATCTGAAAAATCAAGATCTGATATCTCGCTCACTATCGTAAGAAAAGATTAAAGAGTGATGCTGACTCTATGGTTTAAAAAAAGGAGGTGAAAGACGTGGACGAAGATAAATGTACACAATGCGGCACACCTGCAGCACCGGGAGCTAAGTTCTGTGGAAGCTGTGGCGCCCCGGTTGCGACTGTTTCACAACCTATGCAGAGCACAGCTCCTGCGCAACCCGCTGCGTACACAGCGCCAGTGGCGCAAGCGCATTACGCTCCACCAGGAGCCCAGGAGCAGTACCAGGGAGTCGCGATTCGTTTTGTAGCGATTCTTATTGATGGCATTATTTTGGGGATTATCGGCTGGATACTCATGGCTCTCTTGGTTCCGACAGCCTTTACTTACGATCCATCAACTGGCGTATTTTCGATTTCGTCGGGGTACTACGCAGTCATACTTTTAAGCCTCGTAATCTATTTCCTCTACTACACTCTGCTCGAGGGTCATGGAGGACAGACTGTCGGCAAAATGGCAGTCAAGATCAGGGTTGTTAGAGAGGCGGATAGCTCACCCATCGGCTACGGAGAGGCAGCAATACGAACGATCCTTCGTATCATCGATGGAATATTCGCTTACCTCATTGGGGCAATCCTCATCTGGTCATCGGATAAGAAACAGCGTCTTGGCGATCGGGTTGCACATACTATAGTCGTAAGAGCGTAGTGGGGTGCAAGCCCCCTATTCTTCTTTTTTACTTTTTTTTCTGAGAACTGCGGCGCACTGCGCACAGTATAACGCACGACGCTCATAATTTAGGCAAATTGCAAGAAAAGATTAAAATGGAATGTTCTCCCTAGGCTTAACTAAAGCAAAAGAGGTGAATCACGTGAACGAAGATAGATGCGCGCAATGCGGGACCCCCACGAACCCCAACGCCCAGTTCTGCGCGGCCTGTGGTGAGGCGCTTGCGGGCAAAACGTCACATGTTGGGCAGCAGCCACAAGGTACCTCGACATACGCACCCTCGCCAGGAGTCGAAGCACAAACAGCTTTTGTTCCAGCACCACCGTACCAAGGCGTCGCGATCCGCTTTGTTGCACAGCTTATTGACGCAATTATCCTCGGAGTCGTTGTTTGGATATTGGGCTTCACAGGCGCTGGCACCATTACTGTTGACGTTTCGACGATGCAGGTTTCAATAAGCCCGTTTTTTGGGTTACTTATCTTGATCGACGTAATTATTGCATTCCTCTACTTCACGATACTCGAAGGACGCTATGGGCAAACAGTCGGGAAGATGGTCGTGAAGATCAAAGTCGTAAAACAGGCTGACAACTCATCGGTTAGCTATGTTGAGGCTGCCGTGCGCACGATACTGCGCATCATTGACTTGATCCCGTTCTTTGCTCCATATGTGCTTGCAGCGGTTCTTATTTGGGCATCGGAGAAAAATCAGCGTTTAGGAGATCGAGTGGCACACACTGTAGTAATAGAAGTGCGATAGGGGTGTGGGCCCCATTTTCTTGACTCGCCGCCAGCGCAAGCGTGGCCGACGGGTTTATTTCAAACTTGCAGGCGTTAACGCCGATCGCATAAGCACCAATTCTGAAAGATAGCGAACATAGCGTTGCGTTTTAAGAGCTTATAGACGCGTCAGTAGTCAGTGCGAAAAAGAAATCGATAGATACGATTTCCGGGCATCTCATAAGAAAAGATTAAAGACGTATGTCCGATATGCATAAAGAAAGGAGGTGAAAAACGTGAACGAAGAAAAATGTGGGCAATGCGGCGCTCCCGCTTCTCCCGGCGCGAAGTTCTGCGAAGGCTGCGGAGCTCCGGTCGCAGCGACAACCCAAACAATGCAACCGAGTGTTCCAACCACGCAGCTTAAAGAGATCATAGAAGTCCCTGTTGTTCAACTCGCCAAGGTAATCGGAATTGTATACGCCATTCTATTCTTCATTATAGGAATTTTTTATGGCCTAGCTGCAGGTGTAGCAACCTCAGCAGTTCCCAATTTTGGAGTCGGAGGCCTACTTTTGGCGATTTTGATCATCATCGTCATGCCGATTATAGGCTTCATAGTAGGGTTCATTGAATCTGCTGTCCTCGCGCTCATCTACAATTGGGTCGTGCCTAGGATTGGAGGAATTCAATTTAAAGTTAAGTAGAGCATTACGTCCTTTGAAAGCGTTCAAAGCTCTAACCCTTCTTTTTTTTTCTTAATCGAAGTAGCACACAGCTTACGTTGTGGATGTTCTTCACAAGTGCTGGCTGCTCAGTAAAAATCTTGCTGCTAGCAAGATCCAATGTCTAGCCGTAACCACAAGAAAATTTAGAATGAAATGCTCTCTCTAGGTTTAA
>JBAXDW010000155.1:0-4380 GCA_037140755.1 Methanobacteriota archaeon | reverse complement strand
ATAACCGCCGGTCACGTTCGCTGCCCCGAGAACAACTGCGATGAACCCGATCGCCTGTTCTGTAGGCGTCGTGGCAAGGCCGAGCGCTACCATCGCTCCAACGAGCACGATCCCATGGATGAAGTTCGAGCCGCTCATCAGAGGTGTGTGCAGAATGGTGGGGACACGGGCGATGACAACATAGCCGGTGAATGCCGCCAGCATCGCGATGTAGATAGCGGTCCAGAACGCAGTGATCTCAGTCATGGCTTCCCTCCACTGATGAGGTCAAGCGTGGGCTTATGCCACACTTCGCCTGCTTTCACAAGGAGGCTTGATGCTAGGATCTCGTCAGTGAACTCACGGGTGAGCGCCCCGTCATTATTAACAAGAAGCGAGAGGAACGACTGGAGGTTCTTTGCGTACATCTGGCTTGCGTGAAATGCGACCCGGGCCGGGAGGTTCTGCGGGCCTACGATCGTAACACCGTGCTCCTTTACGGTCTCTCCACTTTGTGTCAGCTCGCAGTTGCCGCCCGATTCGGCGGCAAGGTCGACGATGACGGCGCCCGGACGCATCGTTGCTATGATCTCTCTCGTGATTAGGACCGGCGCCTTCCGGCCGGGGATGCTGGCCGTCGTGATAACGATGTCAGCCCGTGCCACCGCGGCAGAGACCATCTGTTGTTCCTTCACCTTCTCTTCCGGCGTAAGCTCGCGGGCGTAACCGCCTTGGTCTTCCGCATTGATCTCAAGCTCGAGGAATTTCGCGCCGAGGCTCCGGACCTGTTCGCCCGCGGCACGTCGGACATCGTATGCCTCGACCATGGCGCCAAGGCGCTTGGCTGTGGCGATCGCCATGAGGCCGGCAACTCCCGCACCAAGGATGAGTACCGTTGCCGGCCGGATCGTGCCTGCGGCCGTTGTCAGCATCGGGAGGAACTTGGGGCAGTTGTCGGCGCCAAGTATCGCTGCTGCATACCCCCCGGCCGTTGCTTGGGAACTGAGCGCGTCCATGCTCTGGGCGCGGGTGATCCGCGGGACAAGCTCGAGGGCAAAGGCGGTGACCTTACGGTCGCGCATCCGTGCTACGGTTGACAGGTTGTTTGCCGCATTCATTAACCCGATGACGATCGTGCCCTCTGCGAGCATTTCGACATCGGCTATAGTCGGGGGTTGTACGCAAAATACGATTGTTGCAACGTCAAGCAGTTCGGCCCGGTCGGGCGCGATCTTCGCACCGGCGGCAACATAGAGGTCGTCTGGGTAGCACGCTGCTGCTCCCGCATCATGCTCGACTAGGACCTCGTACCCCAACTTTGTAAGTTTCTGGACTACCTCGGGCACGGTCGCAACGCGCAGTTCACCCGGGGCCTGTTCCTTCAAAACAGCGATCACGATACCCTTTGTTTGTGCAACGGTGGGGGTGCTCATAATCTCCACCTTGCCTGTCCGGCGTTTTCGATACGGAACAACCTTTTCACTCCATAGATGGTCTGTAATGTATCCTAGAGTTGAACCTATACCCTTTTTACCTTACGCACACGGACTGCCACTCGTGTCCGGAGCACATCATGTCGTCACCGGACATTGCCGTTCTTCTCGTAGCTAGCGCCCAGGGCCGGAAACGAGAACAACGGTCCTCCAAATTCTCACGTCCGTAGGCATGCCGAGCGGGGTCAACAAGTTCTTCTATCTCGCCGCCCTCGTCTCTACATCGCAGTATCTTCTTGATGAGCCTTACCTCTTGGCGAATAATCTTGGTTAGCTCGCTATCAGGGAATGTTTCAGCGATTGTGAGTAGAATTCGATCTCCTCTTTTTTCAACTCACAGAATGACGAATAAACCTGCCCTCGCCTTCATCGAAACATCTAGGCATCTACCTTGATATCGTAAGTCGCGGGTGCGATTTCTTTCTTTTGTACAACGCGATGCATATAAGACGTGTAATATCAGAAAGAACCGCTTAAAACTGTGTAAGCAGTGGTAGGTACGGTAAAACGAGGTATATGCCGACCACAATGAGCACTAGGCCCGCGACGCGCTTGATCCAAATGGTCTTGGACGATTTGCCGACGAGTGACGACGACACGCGAGCTGAATAAGCTATAGCGAGTATCGGGATGGCGAAACCGAGAGAGTAGACGATGAGCAGCAGTGCGCCTGTCACGACGTTGCCTTTTGCAGCTACCCACGTCAGTATCGTGCCGAGGACTGGCCCGGTGCACGGAAGCCAGACAATCCCGAGTGCAAGCCCTAACACCAACCCGCTAGCAATGCCCTCCGTTGGAATATCGTAAGTTTTTTTCGACACTCTGTCTATAAGGCCTAATCTTGGCGTGTTGTAGGGCAGATGGAGATCGAAGAGCATCCAGAACCCCATCACGAATATGAAGAATATCGCCGCTGCTAAGAGGATATAGCTATACGCCGTAAACACGGCCCCAAAAGCTGATGCAACCAGTCCCATGCTCGTAAACGACATACTCAGGCCCAATACAATAGCGAGAGGCCTATACTTACCTCGATCAGTTGACGAAGCGACGATTGCCGGGAGTAAGGGTAACACGCACGGCGAGAATATACTGATAAGTCCTGCCCCGAACGCGATTAGAGGATTTACTTCCATTTTTGTGCGTCTTCGATGGCGCTCTTCAGCGTGCTTTCGTCAATCGGACCCTTCCAGACGGCTATAGCACCATCACTACGTATGACGACTATAGTAGGGGTTTGGATGACGGCGCTTTGGCTGTAAAGACTGCCGATTTGCAGGGATCGTGTATTATTATCAATGTTAACCTCCACAAAAGCTAACTTGGTGGCCTGCTTCGTCGCGTTTGTGCTTTGTTTTGATGCAGTGGTGCCCTGCAGTGTTACGTTTGTGCCGTTCAACTGCGATTTAAGATCGTCTATTATAGGCTTCATAGTATCGCAATCTGGGCAGTTATTTTTCGTAATAACCAGCACGACGGTCCTATTCTTAATTAGATCATTAATTTCTTGCGGATGAAGAAATCCGCTTTTAAACTCGTAGCCGCCTGATGAGATGCTCGTACAACCGCTCATCCCAACGCACAGCAGGCATAGCGCGGCAACAATCGCAACATAGCGTTTACTAGATCTCAGATCCATCACTGACTCCCTCTACTGTTCTTTTGTACTAAAAAGCTTGCAATGACACATGCCGTGCTCATTAAGCTCTTCTTCTTGGAAAACGCAGGGACAGATTATCTTTCGATCCTCCTTTGCGTCTCCCGTCATAATCCGACACGGGCAGTAACGCTTTCCGAACTTCTCCTGCCTGACAGCGAGGCCCTTTACGACCTCATCGACTCGCTCATCATCAGGATTGAGTTGGCTTCCTTTTCTCTCTGCATACTTTTTGGCCCAATCCTTAATCTTCTTAGCCTGTTCGTCAACGTCCATTTAGTTCACCGTGCCTTGCACCCGCTAGAAGTGTGTAAAAGAACTCGTACGTTATGATATATTATTATTCCTCTATAGCCTATATATCGCAGGTTTTTGCGCCCCGTATCCCGCTCTAAATCAGAAAAAATGACCTCTCGATTGTTTTCTAATATTTGTAAATAGCTATAATCAGATGTCTACTTCCTCTCGCTTATGCGTGGAAATGCGATAAGGATGGACAGCGTCCTTGGAGTACCAAAAACGCAGCCGGGTGAAGGCTGACCGCGTCCGCGTCTACGCTTCTAGACCCGTCTGACTATCCGTTATTGCCCTTCCATTGAAACCTTCTCGAGCTGGCTTGCTACGCTCCAAATGAGGGTTCGTGTATGGAGTGGCATGTTCGGATCGTTGCTAATATCGTCCAGTATTGAAATAGCATATGCTGCGCGTACCGTCTCAGATTCCTCTCGATTGAGCAGCCGAGTCTTAGCTTCGTCTGCAGCGCGGCGGATGTTTCTAGGCACCGAGTCATCGCCGACAATGCGGGTGAGAATTTCGATGCTTTGCTTTAAGATACCGTCTTTTTCCGACATTGCGTCACCCTGCGTTCAATGCGGCCGTTGCTCGCGGCAGGCGTTATTACACATCTTTCTGATGATCCGCACAATATATAACGTTTTATTAATTGAAGCGTTTTGGACGAGAAATACCTTTTTGAATCGACATTATGCAGTTTTTTTGAACCAGCCGTCCCCGCCCGTTGCGTCAGCTAATCTGCGGGCGTGTGCTCTTCATATGTTGGGGCTTCCGGCCTTCTGAGGGCGCACTTGACGGGCCTGGAACGTTGCGACTCGAGTCCAACAGCTATGTGCAGTTCAGATCGAGTGCTGCTAGAGCTCCCTCCACCCCCTGTCTTCTTCAGCGTTGCTCGGTTCCTCTTCGGCCTGTTGGTCCACATCGGGAGTTCCGCGATCTTGGTCGCCCATAAAAAAG
>JBAXDW010000154.1:0-4410 GCA_037140755.1 Methanobacteriota archaeon | reverse complement strand
AAACGAGTCACTTCTGCAAAAAGACAACCATCGATGACCAGCGAACGCCAGATGACATGCAACAAGTACGCCTATGGAGCGGTTACGCCGTAAATAGACGCAAGCATGCCTTGCTTCTTTCAGCAAGCAAGCGCCTTTTCTTACCTCCTCCTGCGTGGGCTATAGTTGCTTCAGCGCTAACCCAACCGCGCCTTTGCATGTCGCGCTAGGACATTCCAAAGACCTGTGACAACCGCTCAAACGCATCGAGCGGCAACAGATTGGTTGGTAAAACTGTAAAACAGTACAGATAGGCAGCAACGCACAACAACGCGAGCGGGATGAGGAAGTGGAGGCGCTTCTTTGGCACAAGCGCGTCAAAGCCGATAATCAGAGCGAATGGCGCAATCGGAAGCAGGTAACGGCTAATATCCTCGTGGAGCACGAACAGCACCGGAACGAACATCAGAAGCGCGTAGAGGAAGAGCTCTCGGTACCCCTTCTGATAGAGTTGCACGATGCCAATGCTGTAGATAAAAAAGAGGATGACGTAGAGTTCCGCCCCAAACGCGCTGCTCCCCCCCATTATGGCGTGTGACGGAATAGTCAGCAAGGGAATGTTCAAGAGGGCTTGGTTTACGGTGAAATACGCAAAGAAGTCACCGAGCGAGTAAGCGAAAAATGAGAACAGCAGCAACAGCGAGGCCAGAATAGCGAGGGCCAACACAAACCTCCTTAAGGTCAATTTCTTGTTCCACAGCCACACGCCAATAAACACGGGGAACGTGATGATTCCCCATATTCTCGTGAGCGTCGCGAAAACGCCCAAAAAAGTGGCTTTTGTCGATTCGTCCTTCTTTAAGAAGTAGAGCATCAACAGTGTGAGCAGGATGAAGAGTGGTTCCGATGCGCCGACGCTCCGGTAGAGGAACCACCGTGGCGGAAAGAAGAGGAACAAGAGCGCCGAGGAAAAAGGATCATGCACGAGTTTGAACCTCGCTACGAGGAAGTAAAAAACGACGACAGCTGCTGCAGAGATGATAAGATTCGCGACGAGCATCGCTACAAAGGGTGATAACGCCAACGAGAGGAGCCAAATCACAACCGGATATCCGGGAAAGTGCGCTGCATAGTACTGTGCGGGCAAGGAATACGCGCTATAAAGTGGCGACGTCGGAGCATAGAACGTCTTTGAAACGATGACGTACAACGGGCCGTCGTAGTACCGCTCAAGCACTTGCATTCCCGTAACCGGCAGCTTCACACCTAACACGGCGTCAACGTTGAGGGCGAAGGGAAGGAACAAGAGCAGCGACGAAATGATAGAAACAGCAACGAGAATGACAACCTCAGTTCTCTCTTTCATTTTTCGTTGGTAGTGGGACTGCGCAGGTTCATGCACCTTGTTCGTTAGCGTCTAGAATAATGGGCACACCTAATAGGCATTGTGATACACTAAGATTTCCTTTCTGCGGAACGAATCAACTTGTCCTGCTCGGCTCCAACCACTTGCTGCGTAGGTGCAGATAAGCATCTCAAGGTGCTATGTTTATTACTGTTGCCAAAACACATAAGCGCGCATGCATTCGTTAGAGACGATACTCAGCAAGTTCAGTGACGGTAAAATCTCCAAAGATGAAGCAGTCCGACTCATTCGACGGGAAATCACCATTGACGGATATGAAAAGGTTGCCGAGATCGCTAAGCTGGATACGGCGCGCCTAGATCGAGCGGGGATCCCCGAAGTGGTCTTAGCAGAGGGAAAAACTGCTGAAGATCTCCTCACCATCGTGCAAGCACAGCTAAAGCTTGAAGGGCGCACCGTGCTCACAAGAGTGTCGGATCAACAGTTGGAAGGCCTCAAACACTTTGACCTCGAGTGGCACGACCGAGGCCGCGTAGCCCTCGTTGGAAAAAAGCCGCAATTTAGGCGTCCTTCGGGACTAGTAGGCGTGGTGTGCGCAGGTACTGCCGATATCTCTGTTGCCGAAGAAGCGCGTATCGTTGCTGAGGAATTCGGTTGTGAGACGATCAAGTCATATGACGTTGGCGTGGCTGGCATCCATCGACTATATCCAGAGCTTGAAAAACTGCTTGATGCCGACGTGCTGATCGTCCTCGCGGGCAGAGAAGGAGCGCTGCCAACTGTCATCGCCGGTTTGACCGACATCCCAGTAGTTGGCGTCCCCGTATCAACTGGATACGGATTTGGCGGTCGAGGCGAAGCCGCGCTGCTAGCAATGTTGCAGTCGTGCTCAGTATTAGCTGTCGTGAATGTGGATGCGGGCTTCGTGGCCGGCGCTTTCGCTGCAAAAATCGCCAGCCGGGCCGCAAAATCTCCGGAGCTAGATCGCTGACACGCGCGGCTTACATCTCGCACATTCCGTGCGGACGCCCTAAATAAGCGATTATGCTAGTGCAAAAGCAGCCCAATTCTTTGCTTAATCTCTTCGAGGCTGTCCGTTTCGAAACCAAAATAGTCGGCGAACGCTTTCGTAGTTCGCAATAGCCTTGTTCTTCCGTGGGGCTCAGATTCGACGAGCTTGCGCGACTCAAGTTCATGTACGTGCCCGTACGCCTTGTTTCCCCGAATTTCCGCCACTTTCGACTGCGTGACCGGTTGATGGAACGCAATGACCGCAAGCGTGCGCAATACTGGCGTTTCGAGATCGCGCTGCGCGATCGTCCGCACTGCGTCAGCGTACTCGCCCTTTACCTGCATGACCACGTCTTCATCGGTCTGAACGATCTCGAGAGCGCCTTTCTCCCGATATTCCTCGACGAGTGACTCGACAAGATCTTCCACGTCGGCATCGATGCTCGCAATAGACTCCAGCTCAAGGAGAGTTAGTGGCCTGCCCGCGACGAACAGCGCTGCCTCGATGAGGTCTCTATCGTTCATTACCGCTCATGAATGCTGCACGGGCGTTAAAGATTTTTGCATTTGATGGAGAGGTCACCAAACAGCTCCTTTTGCTCCAGCTGGATTTCCCGCCGGGTTGCCATAAAGAGCAACGGTATGTAGGTTTGGACAATTGCCTCAACCGAGTTGTCCACTATGAGCTCGCTAAAAAAAACCTGATCACGCACCGCGAAGCGTCGTTTGAGCTCACGCTTCACGCGTTTCACTTGTCTCTCGATGTCCTCGCTATGTGCCACTGCCAGTGCGTCAAACTCTTGCGCTTGAAGCTGCACGAACCGCCGAACGTCAGACTTCTCCTTGCGCTTTGTCGCTTTCTTAAGCTCATGAATGAGTTCTGAAAGGGACACGTGCCGTTTCGCGTGCCGCCGCACCTTCGGCTTGAGCGCTGGGAAACACACCTGAAGGTCATCTTCGACCGGTTCTTCTTCGTCGACGTCTTCCGGTTCCGGCCCCTCAAGAACGTCAGACTTCATTCTAAGCAGTATTGACGCGAAAAGAAGCGTTCTGCTCGAAACGCGCAGATCAAGCTTCTCGAGCTCAGCAACTCGCGCGAGAAACTTGTCGGTGACGTCCACAATGTCGATGTCCCATGGATCGATCTCGCCGTTTTTAGCAAGAGATACCAAGATGTCGATCGATCGTTCATCGAAGTCTTCAGGAGCTGCGCCGTTGGCGGCGGTATCGGGACTTTCCCCGCTCGTCAATTCAACTTCACCCCAGTGACGCTCGAGATGTTGCCTTCTTGCATCGAGACGCCGATTGTCCGATTGGCCGCCTCAATCATCGGTTTTCTAAGCGAGACAACGATAAACTGAGCGTTCACCGCGAGCTTCTTGATCATCCGTGCGACGCGCTCTGCGTTTGCGCCGTCTAAGAACATGTCGATCTCATCAAACATGTAAAACGGCGCCGGCAAGTAACGTTGAATGGCGAAGATCATCGCGAGCGCGGCAAGGCTCTTCTCTCCACCGGACATCCCCTCGATTCGCTGCACGTGTTTGCTCTGCTGCCACGACCTGATGAAGAGGCCTCCGTCGAAGGGATTCTCGTAGTTCTCCAGGGCGAGCTCACCCGTGGCCCCCGAGAGGTCTGCGTAGATGTCCTTGAAGTTCGCGTTGATGCTGTCAAACGCCGTCACTAATGCCTCCTTTTTCATCTGGCCGTAGCGGTCGATGCGTTCGAGTATCTCGGCACGCTCGTTAAAGAGTGTCTCCTTTCGCGTGCTGAGATCTTGCTGCCGTCGTCCAACGTTATCATAGTCCTCGATGGCCCGCATGTTCACGTCGTTCATCGATTCGAGCTGCGACTCGAGCGTTCGCAACCCGGCTACAACAGCCTCATGCGGTTCACCGCACGGCACGTCGTCGATGTCACCAGCCTCTGCTTTGAGTTCATCGCGCTGAGCTTCGAGCTCGAGACGCTGGTAGTCGAGAGCGTCGATAGCCTGCTCGGGGCGGTCAATCTGGCGTTGAAGGTCCGCTTTAGCCGTCTCCTTAAGGCTGATCTGT
>JBAXDW010000153.1:0-4432 GCA_037140755.1 Methanobacteriota archaeon | reverse complement strand
CGAATTTTTAGCGGTGGAAGAAAGAAGAAGGTCGAAAACGAGCTTGGGTGGATAACAGAAGAGGAGGCTAAAGAGTGGTGCAGCTCAAAAGAACAAACTTCAGCGCCAGAAAGTTAGATGCGCTTAAGGATTTAGATATTTAATATCGCACGCGTTTTTAATCGAAAAAAGAAATAATAAGCTAGGAGCTAAGGATACGCCAAGAGGAACACGCAGTAACAAGCTTGTTACCATATCCTCAGAGGTTCAAAGGCTCCCTCTTCAGCTGCCAGCTCTGCAGCCCAGCATGCGAGCGCCAGGCTCACGAGGAGATCGTCATGCGTTCCGCTCTTGGCTCCGTACGAATCGCGACCTGTCTCTTCACTGACATGTATTTCAAAGTTGGCAAGTTCGTCGAGCATATCATCTATTTCTTTAGAGCGCTTTGTCAGGTTTATGCGCTTGGAATCAAACAGCGCGACCAGGGTTGAGATAAGCTGAGACTTTGGCAGCCTCACTTCTCGCATTTCGAAGTCAATAGTTGGCGAGATGCCTCCGGTAATGTAGCACTTCACGATGTCGCTTTCGGGCATGACTTTTTCAAGGATGTCTGCGACGCCTTCACCCACGCCAGTACAGTCGCAAATCCACGTAATAACGGCTTCCTTTCCCTTCGCAGCGGCGTATCCTTGTAGCTGTTGGTCCATCTTCTTTAGTGCCTTGGCCACTTCGATGTATCGTAATATTAAGGGGAACCGGCGAATGTGCTTGACAAAATAGTGTGCAGTCCCGGAGGGAGCGAGGCGTTGCTCTACTATCGAAACCGCGCTATAATCCTGGAGTTTGCCAAAGTCCAAACCCACGAAATACCTTACCGCCGCGCCCTCCTGGGGTTCCTCGATGTTAACACGCCCGGCCCTAATGTCCATTTCTTTTTTCCACTCGTCGAATGATATACCATCGACGACAGGCATCCACACGTCACTAACTTCTCTCGCCATTTTCTAGCTTAACCTCTCAGTCTTTAGTCATTAGTCCAGATCGAGTATGATGTCCTGCTCGTCGCTATGAGCATCGTCGCCCGCGTTCTCTAAGTCTAAGTCAAATGGGATCTCATCGAAGTCCTTAACCGCTGCTTGCACGAGATCGTACGAGAATAAAGAGGCTACATTCTCGCAAAACTCGCAAAGCGCCTCCTGTTTGAAAAACCAATCGCCCACAATCGCCCTTTGAGATTCGAGCCACTCTTTCGAAATACGATCGCAATCGTAGGCGGTCACTTCATAGCGCTTCCACAGGTCGCCTCCATTTTCCCACGCTTCCCAGAACATGCCCCTTTTTCCGAATGGGGTGCTCAGCATAATCAAGCGACCCTCACTGACGCTGAGCATCGGCATTATGGCACCATATATGAGGTCGTCAGAAACCCGAGAGGCATCGTCGACTAGGATAAGAGAAGGTGAACTGAAGCCCCTCAGTTTATCGCCCGTTTGACCCGGGAGTGCCACTATGCGGCTCCGGTTGCTGAGCTCAAGCGAAGTCATATTTTCAACGTCCGCCGGCAGGCGCGTATTTCCTAAATCCTTCCAAAACCCCACACATTTACGAAATAATTCGATGCTCTGCCGCTGGCTGCTTGATATCAGCAGAATAAGGGAGCCTGGACAATTCAAGGCCGTGTTGAGCGCGAATTTGATACATCAAAAAAAGAAGGGAGAAATCACCTAGTTAGTTTGCGTTAAAACAGCGCGACTTGTCAGCAGCTCTCAAACTCATAAGTTAATCGTCGCTGTGTTTGAGTAATCGTCGTACACCAGCTGCTTCGGCTTCGCGTTTTGCTTGATTTCAAACACGATTGTCCCCGCAACTTTATCTCCCGGCATCGACTTGCTCTTCGTAACGAGCTGGTCACCGATTCCCGACACGTAAGTTGGATTGTGCCCAATCGTTCAGCGGATCTATCTCGAGCGCTTTATTGAGGCATTGAACCTCCTCTTGGTAGCGCCCTAACGCGTAAAGCGCAGCTCCTTTGTCGATCCATTCATCCACTGTCAGCCCTTCCAGCGTTGGTGCTGCTCATTTCTTCACCTGCACAGCAGCAGAAGTTTTGTGAATTGGTGCTTTGTCCGATTTGAACCGGTCAAATAGTCCCATGTTGATCGCCTTCGCCTATTAAAGGCACGCGAGCATATTTATAATTGTTGTTAAATGGGGTTGTAAATCCCTTGCCCCCTTTGCTGTACCCAATGCTCCTTAGGTATAGAGGGGGCCATTGATGCACGACCTCGACAGCATACTAGCCATTCAAGGCATCCAAGAGGCCGACAAAGAAATCCACGCCCCCGTTTTCAACGGCGCCAGAATAGAAGAACCGCCGTTTCTACGCCCCACATCTAGCGACCTCGAACTTCACTTTTCCCAAACCGACCTTAATAATCTCGTGGCCCATAGAAAGACTGAACTTGCTGCCAAATCGCTGGACTGGATTGATCGGGCATCGCTGGTGTTGTGGGAGTCGACCGGGGGCGAGATTTCACACCGCACCGCGACAACCATGTGGGAAAGCGTCCTCGACAAATACACGTCGTCGGATTCCCATTCAAAGGTGCTGAGCTTTGCCGTGGGCTTCCTGAAGTTTCTAGCGAAAACAAAAATGTCATCTCGTATATGGTCCGTCACATGTTGTTGGTCGACCAATATACGCTCTATTTGATTGATCCCATCGAATAATATCGCAAATTACTCGCTTTTCGTTCTTTATTGAGCTTGAGCGATATCATTAAGACCTTCTCTACGTGATTATTGGATATGACAAAGGCAGACGACGCTGTTGCGCTTTTTCGGCAAGGTTTCAACTGTACGCAGTCTATTCTCTCGGTCTTTGCACCGGACTTTGGGCTTGACCGGGATAAAGCACGTCGGATCTCGCACGGATTTGGCGCCGGGATTGCTCGCACAGATAAAATGTGTGGATCTCTCTCTGCGGCGATTATGGTGATCGGGCTACGATACGGTGGCATAAGGGCTGATGACGTCGCAGCAAAAGAAAAAACCTACGCGGTGGTTGGCGAGTTTCTAAATGAATTTAAAGCGCATCATGGTTCGGTAGCTTGCACCGATCTGCTTGGGTACAATCTGTCAGACCCCCAACAGTTTGCAGATGCGAAAACGCATAAAGTCGCGATGGAGCGGTGTCCGGCTTTTATCCGGGATGCTGTTGAACTCGTTGAAACCCTGATCTAGATGAACTACATCACTCATATCAGGCAGAGTTTACAAAGAAAGCATCCATACAAAGGCTCCAACTGCCATGAGCAAAAATTGCCTGGACAGTATATGCTCGGGCGCGGCCTTTCCTGTGATCGCTGACGAGGCCGTCGATTCACTGAATCGAAAGAAATTGATCGTAGCAGCGATGACTGATTCGACTTGTTTGCATTTTCCCGCACTCGATGCGATTCTTGAAGGCTTTGATGTCCACGGCGTCATTGATGCGAGCGTGGCGGCCCTAGTGGAGCATCTTGCCCTCTATTCTTTCTTAAACAGCTATTTATTGGCAGTCTCGCCTCGTACCTCACGTGAGATTCGTCTCTATCTAGTGCGTGATTTCTTGACTTTGCGGTTGCCATTTGTCATTCATTCCCTCACCTTTCTCACGATGACTTGGGAGAGGGCTTCAATCTCCTCGGACCGAACCTCTTCCATCCCGCGTTTAATGATTCCTTCCCTTGTTGCAACAATGTACACATCCGATCTCGTTCCGGTCGCATTCATTCTCTTTTTTAAGCAGCATTCCTCACATCCGTCTACCGCAACGAGATTTTCCTCGTCCCGGAGTTCCTCATCCAGCGGACGTTTTAGGGCGGTAAGTTGGAGATGCCGAGTAATCAGTATCGGATGCCGGTAACGGAGCCAAGTTCCGGTCCTAGTAGTGAGCTTTCCTGTATGAGAGACCCCTGAGCACGTCAGGAGGAGGATTTTCCGGTCATTGTCGCTCATGTTGTTACCTTTTATTGCTGAACTCCTAGCGGATCCATTCGGGTCTCTGATACTTAATAATGATTTAAATTTTTGTTAAAATTCCTTCCTAGCGTATTCCATTTGGCGCGCTTGACCATGGGAAATCCTCGTTGTCACGATACCGGAATAAGCACGACTGCTTTATGACATTCGTAGTGGTCTCTATCTCACCACAATGTTAACGATAGCCGCCTACGCCTAGTGTTCTTTGAAGCAATTATAGCAAGACAATTGTCACCGACGAACGTGAAATAACTCAAATGACAGCAATTGAGGTCGCTTCCCACCCTACGTTTTTCTCATGAGTAAGTAGATTGCCCCGACCATCAATGCTGGTATGCCCAGCCCTAAGAGCGAGAACTCAAGGACGGGCTGGGGCGGCAAACTCGCTACGCTACTCGTCTGTGTGCTCGTCTGCTCTGTCGGCACTGCG